>CBDTYO010000213.1:0-7284 GCA_965364615.1 uncultured Bacteroidia bacterium | reverse complement strand
TGGCGCGGCCGCCGCGCGGCGATCATGGCGATTATCGGCTTTCTGGCCATCCTGATCAGGGTGCTGAACCCGGCCTATCCCGAAGGGGTCATGCTGGCCATTCTGCTGATGAACGTATTTGCGCCGCTGATCGATCACTACATCATTGAGGCCAACATCCGGAGGCGACTGAAACGAGCCAAAGTAATTGCCAACTAAATAGAGAAACGAACATGAGAAGTTTTAGCAATACATACATATTTGTCTTTTCGCTGGTCATGGTGACGATTGTGGCCGTGCTGCTTTCCTTCGTTTCCACCCAATTGAAACCCCGGCAGCAGATGAACATCCAGATTGAACGAAAGCAGGATGTGCTGCGTTCGGTGGGCAAGGCTGCTGAGGTGGCTGAGGCAGATGATAAGAACGCATACATCGATGAGGAGTTCAGCCAGTTCATTACCGAATCCTATGTGGTCGATTTCAACGGCAATACAGTGGATGTGGATGCCTTTGAGGTGATGCTGGAACTCAATGCAGAGATCCGCAAGCCCCGTGAAGAGCGCAATTATCCGGTGTTTGTATACAGTGAGGACGGGGGATCCAAAAAATACGTGGTCCCGGTCCGTGGAAAAGGGCTCTGGGGTCCCATCTGGGGATATATGGCCCTGGAAGATGACCTGAATACCATCTACGGGGCGATCTTTGACCACCAGGGGGAGACCCCGGGACTGGGAGCGGAGATCAATACGGACTGGTTCGAGGAACCCTTTGTGGGAAAGACACTGTTCGACGAGGCAGGAGAATTTGTATCCATCGAGGTGGTAAAAGGCGGGGCCGATCCTTCCAGCCCACACCAGGTGGACGCCATCTCCGGCGGTACCATTACCTCCAAAGGACTGGAGGATATGCTGAAAGATTGCCTCACCGGGTATGTGGCCCACTTTAAAACATTAGCAACGAATTAATTGATTTAGATATGAGCACAGTCAAGGAACCATTATTTTCCGCGAAGAACCTGAAGCTTCTGAGTGAACCCCTGGGTCAGAGCAATCCCATCACCATCCAGGTGCTGGGGATCTGTTCCGCCCTGGCGGTCACGGTCAAACTGAAGCCTTCCATCGTATTGGCCATTTCTGTGATGGCGGTCATGGCCGTATCCAATGTGGTGATCTCCCTGCTGAGGAAAAGCATTCCGCCCAGGATCCGGATCATTGTGCAGCTGGTGGTCATTGCCTCCATGGTGATCCTGGTGGACCAGGTGCTGAAAGCCTATGCCTATGATGTGAGCAAACAGCTTTCGGTGTTCGTGGGCCTGATCATCACCAACTGCATCATCATGGGCCGCCTGGAAGCCTTTGCCCTGGCTAACAAACCCTGGCCTTCCCTGCTGGACGGACTGGGCAATGCGGCCGGCTATGGCTGGATCCTGATTGCCGTGGCCTTCTTCAGGGAGCTTCTGGGTTCCGGGACCCTGCTGGACATGCAGGTGATCCCCCAGGCATTTTACGATGCTGGTTACGAGAACAACGGAATGATGATCCTTCCCCCCATGGCATTGGTGGTGGTGGGCATCATCATCTGGATACAACGCTCCAGGAACAAGAGCCTTATCGAAGATTAAGCATAGAAATCTAGAAAACAATACACCATGGAAAACCTGGTCAACATATTTGTCAAGTCCATCTTCATCGACAACATGATCTTTGCCTACTTCCTGGGCATGTGTTCGTACCTGGCGGTTTCAAAAACTGTCAAAACGTCCACAGGCCTGGGGATAGCTGTGATCTTTGTGCTTGGATTTACCGTTCCCATCAACTTCCTCATTGAGAAATTCATCCTGAAGGCCGGGGCCCTCACCTGGATCAGCCCCTCGCTGGCCGATGTGGACCTGAGCTTCCTCTCGTTCATCATGTTCATTGCCGTGATCGCCTCCATGGTGCAGCTGGTGGAAATGGTCATCGAAAAATTTGCCCCTACGCTTTACACCTCCCTTGGGATCTTCCTGCCGCTGATTGCGGTGAACTGTGCCATCCTGGGTGGATCGCTCTTCATGCAGGAGCGGGAGTATGCCAACATTGCCGAAGCCACGGTATTCGGACTGGGCTCGGGGGTTGGCTGGTTCCTGGCCATTGTGGGCATTGCGGCCATCCGCGAAAAGATTCAATATTCCAATGTGCCGGCTCCCCTGAAGGGACTGGGCATCACCTTTATCATTACGGGCCTGATGGGCATCGCTTTTATGAGTTTTATGGGCATTAAATTGTAATACTATGATATTTCTTACCTCCACACTTACTGTGATTCTGATCAGCGCGGCGGTATTCCTGTTTGTGATCCTGCTGCTGGTTGTGATGCTGTTGTATGCCAGGTACAAGATCACCCCGCAGGGGGATGTGACGCTGAAAGTCAACGATAAGGATTACACCGTATCTCCCGGTACAACCATCCTGAATACCCTGAGCAACAACGAAATTTTCCTGCCTTCCGCCTGTGGAGGCGGAGGAACCTGCGGCATGTGCAAGTGCCAGGTCCTGGAAGGGGGCGGGACCATCCTCCCCACCGAGACCGGGTTTTTTACCCGCAAGGAACAACAGCAGCAATGGAGGCTGGGCTGCCAGGTGAAGATCCGGGAAGACATGGCCATCCAGATCCCCGAAGAGGTGCTGGGCATCAAGAAGTGGGAATGCGAGGTGGTCAGCAACCACAATGTGGCCACCTTTATCAAGGAATTCGTGGTCAAGCTGCCGGAAGGGGAGAAGCTCAACTTCAAATCGGGCGGATACATCCAGATCGATGTGCCTAAAATCGAGGTGGATTTTTCCAAAGACGTTGATGTGGAGGAGGAATACCGCGACGAGTGGGACAAGTACGACATGTGGGACCTGAAGATGAAGAACACCGAAGAGACCTACCGTGCCTACTCCATGGCCAACCACCCGGCCGAAGGAAACATTGTGATGCTGAACATCCGGATCGCCACTCCGCCCTGGGACGTGAGCCACGGACGGTTCAAGAATGTGAATCCCGGGATCTGTTCCTCCTATATCTTCTCCCGGAAGCCGGGCGATAAGGTCATGATATCCGGACCCTTTGGAGAATTCTTTATCAAAGATACCAAGAATGAGATGGTGTACGTGGGCGGAGGTGCAGGCATGGCCCCCATGCGGTCCCACATCTTCCATTTGTTCCATACCCTGAAGACCAACCGGAAAGTATCCTACTGGTACGGGGCGCGGTCCAAAAGGGAGATTTTCTACGAGGAACATTTCCGGGACATTGAGAAGAAGTTTCCCAACTTCACCTTCAATATCGCCCTGTCGGAACCCACCGAGGAGGACAACTGGGACGGATATACCGGCTTCATTCACAAGGTGCTCTACGACAACTACCTCCGTTACCACGAGGAACCAGAGGAAGTGGAGTATTACATGTGCGGCCCGCCCCAGATGAACGCGGCCGTGGGCGACCTCCTGTACAACATGGGGGTACCCGATGAGATGATCGACTACGACGACTTTGGGTAACAAAATACACTGTTGAAATATCGCTGCTTTAAATCCTTACTTCGTAAGTATTTGTAGGCAGCTTCTATTCCAACAGTGTACTATTTATAGGCAGCTTATATAACAAGCCTGTTATCCCCGAGAAAAACTCCCTGAGAATATATATCTTGTGGTTCTGAATGTGGTAAGTTTTTCAAAGAAGAACCGATGCGGATGAGATGGACATATCCTGCAGTACTGGGGCTGGCCCTCTGGATGGCTGGATGCACTGCGGGTAGACGGGGCGGGGAATATGTCTCCTTCCAGGGCTTCACCCAGGGCACCACCTACAGTCTTACTTACCAGCATCACACCCTCCATGACCTTCAGCCGCAGATCGACTCCCTGTTGAAGGATTTTGACAGCTCGCTCTCCACCTATGACAGCAGCAGCATCATCACAGCGGTGAACCGGAACCTGCCGGGGGTGCGGACCGATTCCATGTTCCGGACCGTATTTCGCGAATCGGCCCGGGTCTATCAACTGACCGGGGGAGCCTTTGACATCACACTGGGACCGGTGATCGATGCCTGGGGGTTCGGCCCGGGCGAAAAGCTGGAAGTGGACAGTGGCATGGTGGACAGCCTCCTGGAATACGTGGGCATGGAAAAAGTCTATCTCCAGGGAGACCGGGTGGTCAAAAGCGACCCCAGGGTCCAGCTGAATGTCAATGCCATTGCCCAGGGCTACGCCGTGGATGTGGTAGCCGCATACCTGGAGAAACTGGGGTGCAGGGATTACATGGTGGAGATTTGAGGAGAAATCCGGACCCGGGGGGTAAATCCCAAGGGCAATTTCTGGCGGATCGGTGTGGACCGGCCCGAATTTGGCAATATGATCCCGGGCCAGCAGCTGCAGGTAATCATCAGCATGCACAACCGCTCGCTGGCCACTTCGGGCAATTACCGGAAGTTCTATGAAAAAGACGGGGTGCGGATCACCCATACCATCGATCCCGCCACAGGGTATCCCAAGGAATCGCCACTGCTCAGCGTCACCATATTGTGCGATGAATGTATGACCGCTGATGCCTACGCCACCGCATGCATGGCCATGGGACTTGAGAAAGCGCGAGAATTTGTGGAAGGGCAAAAAGGGGTGGATGGATACTTTATTTACGGGGATGAGCTTGGGGATTATCAGGTCTGGTTTAGCGAGGGATTAAGAAAGTACATGGAAAATCCGTGATGAAAATATCGTCTGGAACATATCTGATGCTGTTACTGGGTCTTTCTTTATGGCTTGGATCATGCAATAAGAGAGGACCAGGGTGTACCGATCCCCAGGCCAACAATGCGGTGGCCGGAGCCACCGAAAACGATGGCTCCTGCACCTATGACCAGGTATGGTTGGGTCCTGCCAAAACCATGGTTCTGGACGAAAGTCTCAGCGGGACCTCCGGACTGATCAGCTGGAATGGAAAGGTTTGGACCCACAACGACCATCTGGATACCCGTTTATATGGGCTGGACACCGCCACGGCCGACATCGGCATCGAATACCTTCTGGCCGGGGTGGAGAATACGGATTGGGAAGACATGGATGAAGACGGGGAGTACATTTATGTGGGGGATTTTGGCAACAATGCTTCCGGGAACAGAACGGACCTGCATATTCTGCGGATTGAGATGGCTTCCCTGATATCGGACAACCCTGCCATCGACACCATTTGGTTCTCCTACAGCGATCAGACCGACCTGAGTCCGGTCCAGGCCAACCAGACCGAGTTTGACTGCGAGGCGATGGTGGTTTCTTCCACGCAGATCTACCTGTTTTCCAAGCAATGGCTCACCGGACGTACCACCCTGTATTCCCTGCCCAAACAGCCGGGTACTCATGTAGCTCAGAAGAAGGAGGTCTTTAACGTACAGGGACTGGTGACGGGGGCCACCTTGAGGGAATCGGAAAAGTTGTTGGTGCTCTGCGGCTACACCGGTATTCTTCAGCCCTTTCTCTATCTGTTCTATGACTATGCCGGAGAGGACTATTTTACGGGCAACAAAAGGCGTGTGAACATCCAGATTCCATTTTTACAGGTCGAGGGAATCACCACCAACGACGGATTGATCTACTCGCCGTCCAATGAATCCTTTGTGCTTGAACCTGCCTCAAACACCCCCCAGCAGCTGCATCGCTTTGATCTGAGCGGATTGCTGGGAGACTACCTCAAAGGTCTGTGATTTTGATCAAATGTTCCATTCTGCAGATGAACGTTTCGCAGGGTAGGATATAATAGAACAAGGCCTTTCAGACAGGGTTTTTCGCTTTGGATACCACCTGGGTGAATTTGTCAAATTCAACATTTTTTTGGGTTGCAACAGTGGCTATAGTTATATCTTTAGCTAACATTTTTCGTTCCTGGATCGGAGAATGTTTATCATCCTGACCCATGGTGGAGAAAAAGTGTCCTTGGGTGCATTCCCCTGGCACAGGCCGGGGAGAGCTTGCCGAAGGTCAGGATGGCCCCGCTTGGTCACTGTGACCGAGGGGGCGAAGCTGTACCCGGGACTAAATTAGGCATGGTTTTTTTTAGGGCCCTTCACCAAGGATTAATATATTTACTGTAGCGTCCAACCATAATACAAAACAATGTCGTTCAAAATGTCTGAATATCTGAAAAAGAGCAGCCTCCTTGCAGGGCTGGTACTGATCGTCCTCAGCGGCTGCGTGACCAACAAGCATGCCACTTATTTGCAGGAATATGAAGAAAGTGAGTATTCCGGAGAGTATGTCCCCCCCGAGAATTATCTGATCAAACCCAACGATAATCTCTATGTTCGGGTAACCACCCTGGACCCCAGGTATTCTGTCATTTTTAATGCCATGAGCGAATCAAGCACCCTGCGGTCAGATGAGTCCTCCATCAACCTTTTGTCCTATCCTGTAGAATTGGATGGAAGCGTGGACCTGCCCTACATCGGATCCGTTCAGGTGGCAGGGCTTAGCCTCCAAGAGGCCAAAAGGGTCATTGAGGCTGTATTGGCGGAATACGTCACTGATGCATCCATCACCCTGAAATTGGTCAACAACTATGTCACGGTTCTGGGAGAAGTCAGGCAGCCGGGCATGTTTCCCATCTACAAGGAAAGGTTGAATATTTACCAGGCCATTGCCATGGCAGGGGATGTGGCAGATTTCAGTGACCGCTATGAGCTGAACATCATACGGAAGTCCGAAGTGGGAGAGAAATCCGAGGTAAAGTCCTTCAATATCACGGACAAAAACATCATCGATTCAGAGTATTACTATGTGTTGCCCAACGATGTGATCTATGTAAAACCGCTCAGGGGAAGGTACTTTGGTATCAACACGGCTCCCTATACCTTTGCATTGGCCACCATCACCGCGGCCATTTCCCTGTTTGTATTGATTCAGAACAATATTTTTCTCAGACAACAATAATTCATTCATGAACCAGGAATCCCATTCATCCCGTATCTGCATGCCGCTGGGTCGGTAGTGGTTCATCGCGTGGGCGACACGATGGGCCAGCAGTTCCCAGTTGCGCAGGCGGCCCGTGGGGTTCTCGAAACAGGTCCCGTTCGAGAAGGATCCGCCGAACACGCGGTCCCGCCCCTGCTTGGGCACCCAGACCACCGAGTACGGCGCTCCCAGGTCGAAACCGAAGCCGGCTTCCGTGACCACGTAATCCGATAGCGACAAGCCCATGCGGGTAGCCAGTACCGAATTGGTACCCTGGGCAATATTCGCGAAGGGGCCACCGTGGATGATGGCGGGGGTACCTTCCAGCGTCTGCACCAGG
>CBDTYO010000212.1:0-7296 GCA_965364615.1 uncultured Bacteroidia bacterium | reverse complement strand
GGACGTGGAGGATCCCCCGTCGCCAAATTCCCAAAGCCAGGTGGCCGTGTCGCCGGTGGAAAGGTTGCTGAATTGCACCTCCAGGGGATCACAGCCGATGTCCTGGTCCACCGCAAATCCTGACTGGATCTCGGGGAAGACCGTGATGGTCTTGGTCAGGATATCCGCGCAACCGCTTTCGTTCTTCACCAGCAGGGTGATTTCGTAGGTCTGCACCGTATCGGAATTGTTCACGTAGGTCCGGTTGATCACCAGCGGGTCGGGCGGGGGCGGATAGGGTGTCAGGGGATTTTCGTCATAGCGGATCAGGGGCGTGCCGTCGCCCATATCGTACTGCCAGGAATAGGTTCCTTCCGACTGATCGGTGAAGACCACCTCCAGCGGTGAACAACCCGATCCCACACTGGTTTCGAAATGGGCCAGCAAGGGCGGAGCCACCTGGACGGTCAGGGGGATGGTCCCGCTGCCGCAGGCCCCGCTTACCTCGGCCTCATAGAGATGAGCGCCGGGCGGAAGATTGATGGCGATGGGCAGGTTGCTGGTGGCATCGTCCAGGTAATCATCGGGCGTCCACTGGTAGGTGGTTCCCCCGAAGGCATGCAGTTGCACCGAATCGCCATAACAGGCCCTTACCACCGAGGAGTTGGTCCCCGCCACCGTGGCCCCCACGTTGAGTCCCCCGAAGTCGGAATAATACCCATAGTAGAATCCGCCCTGACCGGCCCCGGGGAAGCCGTTCATGATGGCCAGGTGGAAGATCCCCCCCGTATTCTCTATCAAATGCTGCCCCACCGGCAAAACGTTGGCATTGATGGAATTGGAGAGCCATGCCACCCAGCCTCCACTGCCCGCTATGGGCGTAAAGGCGTTAGGATCGATGATCCCGTCATCCCGCACCCCGTCGACCAGGAAATTGTCCTCGTTGCCGGCCTCGGTAATGATGTAGAAATAGAAGATATTCTCCCCCTGCCTGGCACGCGTAAAGGCCAGCTGGGTGTTGCCGGTGCAGCCGATGGCCGGCACCAGGGCCGCTCCGCGGGTCTGGTTGGCCACGGTCAGCTGGTAGGTATAGAAGGGCCTCACCGGCAGTCCGCCCCCTGCCGGCTGCGAGGTAATGCGGGCAAATTTTGATCCGTTGGGGACAATGATCATGGCTTGTTCTCCCCGGTTCAGGAACGCATAGGGGGAAGGCCCGATGGGTATTCCGTCTGAATTATACACGTAAATGGGGGTATTGTCCTCGGTGGCCACCACAAAGATCAGGTTGGGGTTCTTCACATCCGGGACAATGTAGTTATCCCCCACGATGTCCACCGGCACCAGCTGGTCGCCGGTCACGGGCTGACCCTGGGAACCCGTGTTCAGGGCATCGTCCTTCACCGTCACGGCAATGGGCAGGGTGGCTTCCACCCGGGTCCCCGCCAGGCGGTCGGCCGGATCCGTACTGTAATTCCTGGGATAGAGTGAGAAAGTCTGTCCGGCATTGAGGGTCACCGAATGGGTTCCGCCCGGCAATACCGGACTGACGGCCGATCCGTAAGAAGCACCGATCCCCGGGGGAAGGTAAAAGGTAACGACCGTATTGTCCTGGGAGGCGACCACGTCAATGGCCGAATAGGCCCTGGGGGTCAGGTTACGGTTGAAGTAGGCTGTCTGGAAAGGGGTGTAAAACACTGTGCCCAGTCCGTTCCCTCCCTTCAGCGTCCAGAGGTCCGATCCGTAGTCGTAATTCACTTCCCAGTATACATTGATCATGTTGGTGGCAGTGATGTGCAGCCCCAGGTTATTGACCCCGTTCACCGTGTGGGGAATATTCTCCAGCAATTGCCGGGCAGGGAAGGCATCCGTGTCCAGCAGGTGGGTCAGGTCCACCTCTGCCGCATCGTTGGCCGGGATGGTCAGGACAATTTCCTGGAATCCGGTGGGATTCAGTACGGGATGATAAGGATTGGCCGGCATGCTGACACTCACCGTGGCTTCCAGCTCCAGGGTGGCTATGCGCAAGCGGCCCGGAGTCCCCCCTGTGTTCCCGCGGTGGGAAAGTTCCGGCACCACGAACCAGAAATCCGTATCCACCTGCGCACTTACCCGGGATGCGGAAAAGGCAGACAGGCAGGCAAGCAGTATGAAATAACGAATGTAACGGCCGGGGTGTTTATTTTCAAACAATTTTTTTGAAATATATGGAACCTAAAATGCATTTGATATAACCTAATATGCAACTATACGTAAGTACACTTGGTAAGGTTATATGGTTGCACGCACAAAAAACAATGATGAAAATAGCAAAGATCCTCTTCGCCCTGGCCATAAGTTTTCAAACATCCGGGCTCCTGGCACAAGCCTACCTGACGGAAGGCTTCGAAGGAGGCATCAAACCGGATGGATGGACCGAGGAGGCAGCTTCCGGCAACGAGCCCTGGCGCTACCGGAACGGCGGACACAGCCCCAACGACAACAACTGGCAGGTGCCTGCCGACCAGGAAGACATTACCCGCAATCCGCCTGCAGCCTTTGAGGGAACCTACAATGCCATATTCTTTAAGCAGGGAACCGATAACGAACGCACCAAACTGATCACCCCGCCCATGAACCTGATGGGGGCCGCAGCCATCGAACTTACCTTTCAGCTCTGCCAGGTGCCCTGGACCTTTGAAGGCGCCACCGGCTGGGATGTGCTCCGGATCTATTACAAACGTGCGGCCGGCGATCCCTGGGTCCTGCTGCAGGAATACCTCGATCCCATTTACGAATGGGAGGAACAGCGACTCAGCCTGCCCAATCCTTCGGACGAGTATTACGTGGCCTTTGAGGGGCACACGCGCTGGGGCTTCGGAACCTGTATCGATGCCATCTCCATCGTGGAAACCGGCACCCAGGATCTCTATATCGGGGACATGGAATTTCACCAGCCCTTTCCCAATATCATCCCCTCGGGCTCTCCCGAGGTACCCATGATGCGGATCGACCTGAAAGTTTACGGAAACACGGGTACCCTGAACCTGGACCAGATCTCTTTTGCTTCCCTGAATACGGACGACGGGGATGTGGAGAGCGGAGGGGTAAAGCTCTGGGCCACATCCACCCAGACCTTTGACCGAAATACACCCCTGGGCACACCCACGGATTTCATTGGTGGAATGGCCTCATTCACCGGCCTCTCACACAACCTGGATGCGGGGGCCAATTACCTGTGGCTCACCTGCGACGTGGCCCTTGATGCGGTACATGAGAATGTGCTGGATGTGGAGGTCAGGGCAAATGCCATTTCGGCGGGAGGAAGCAGCTACCCGTCCGCAGACCAGTCGCCCGATGGCTACCGGCTTATTTACGAAACAAGGTATTACGAGGGCTTTGAAGGGGCTCATAACTGGGATCTGAGCGGGGAGTTCGAGGTGGCCACCCCCAACGGAATGGGGGGCAACCCGGGCAACGCAAATCCCCCTGAGGCCTTCAGGGGAAACCTGGCCCTGGGAACCGACCTCACCGGACTGGGATCCAATCCGTATCACTATGAACCGGATATCGGCGAGGGATCTGCTTATACTGCCGCCAGCCCGACCATTGATGCGGTCTATTTCAAGAACCTCAAGCTCTTTTTCCAGCGCTACCTGAATGTGGAGGTGTGGGACAAGGTGTCCATAGAGATCAGCAACGACGACGGAAGCACCTGGAACACCCTCTGGGAAAACAATTCCTACCTGAGCGATTTCCAGTGGGTGCAAACCCAGATCGATATCCCGGATGAATATTCCAGGAAGGATCAGCTCAAATTCCGTTTCAAGCTGGGTCCCACCGACGCCTTTCAAAACTACACCGGATGGAACATTGATGAGTTCTACCTCACCGGGGAGTTTATCTCCAGGGATGTAGGTGTTTCCGAATGGGTGTATCCGCTCACCGGCAGCGGACATACGGACCAGGATTCGGTGACCGTGCGGATCCGCAACTACGGCGGTGCCGAAATTACGGATCCTGTACCGGTGGCCTATTCCTTCGACGGGGGAATAAGCTGGACCGTCGATGAGATGACAGAGAATATTCCTGTGGGCGGGGAAGTGACCTTTACCTTTCCCACCAGGATCGACCTGTCCCAGCCCGGGCCGCGTCCGGAGGTACTGGCCCGGACCACCCTTCCGGGAGACCAGTATCCCGGCAATGACCGGCTTACCACCTCGCTTTATATCATTCCCACCTATGTGGCCCCTTACCTCCAGGATTTTGAGGGTGGATCGGGTTACTGGCGCTCCATGGGCAACCAGCTATGGGAACATGGGGAACCCGGAGGAAGCAGTATTTCCGGCGCTGCTTCCGGAAGCAGCGCATGGATGACCGGGCTCAGTTCCGATTACGGGGATGTGCTGACCCAGAACGCCCAGGTGATCTTTGAAGACGACTTTGAATCGGACCTGGGCTGGACCTTCGACGGAGAATTTGAGCGGGAGGTGCCCAGCAACATTTATGTACCCTATTTTGCCAACTCGGGCTTTTACTGCCTGGGGACAGACCTGTCCGGACTGGGCCCCAATCCCCATTTCTACGAGAACGGGATCCGGCCGGGAACAGCCTACATGGCCACCTCGCCTCCCATCGATGTGTCGGACTACAGCAACCTCTATCTCAGCTACAGCGCCTGGACCACCCTCCTGGACGGGGATTCGGTGCGGGTGGAGATCAGTACTGACAACGGTTCCTCCTGGAATACCCTCTGGCAGAACAGCGGGGCCATCGACGAATACGCCTTCGAACAATATGAACTAAGCATCCCGGACGTCTATTCCCATACCAGTGAACTGCGGATCCGGTTCTCCTTGTTCTACAGCAATGCCGATGGCATAGCAGAAGGATGGAACATCGATGACGTCCTCCTCCAGGGCGACCTGGTGAACCAGGAGGCGGCACTGCTCTCCTCCCCCAGCTTCGACCTGAGCGATCTGCAGGATCCGGTCCTGAGCGCCAG
The DNA here is from genome assembly GCA_965364615.1 of uncultured Bacteroidia bacterium. Lineage (GTDB taxonomy): Bacteria > Bacteroidota > Bacteroidia > Bacteroidales. The sequence continues at coordinate 2,336 of CBDTYO010000212.1, read as the reverse complement.
CCTGTGGGTGGACTCAGAACAGGACGTGGACGGATGCATGCTGCAGTACTCACTGGATGACGGGCAGAGCTGGACCACCCTGAGCAATGTAACCTCCTACGACAGCTACTGGAACTGGTATACGGGCACAGCAGTAAGCTCCCTGGGCGACGACGGATGGAGCGGGCAAAGCGGAAGCTGGATCCAGGTCAAACACCTTCTCCCTGCAGGCCTGGCAGGGCAACCCAATGTGCAGTTCCGGTTCGTCTTCATGAATGACAAGCTGAACAATGCCTTCGACGGACTTGCGATGGATGATTTTCGACTGATGGAAGCACCGGCGGACCTGGACATGGTCCAGATCCTGGAGCCCCTCAGCGGCTGCGAGCTCAGCGAGGAAGAAAATTTCCGGCTGCGGATGCGAAACTCGGGGATCTCGGATCTGGAGCCGGGCGACTCCCTGCAGGTGGCTTACCAGATCGATCGATCGGGAGAGATCCAGTCCGGATTGGAGACCTATGTCCTGGCCCAGAGCTGGCCCATCGGGACAACACTGGATCTCAACATGAACTCCCTCTATGACTTCAGCCTGAGCGGCATTTACGAGAGCACGGTGTATGTAGAGGCGGAGGATCCTCATTTTTACGGTCCGGTGCCCAATGATACCTCCATCCTGACCATTGAGGTGAGGAAACCGGATGTGGAACTGGGAGAGGATATTTCGACCTCAAGGCCCGATACGGTCCTGCTCGTGGCAGGACCCGGAGGAGGCGACCAAACCTACCTCTGGCAGGATGGAATCACCACAGACTCCAGCTTCCAGGTCACCGCACCGGGCACTTACTATGTGACGGTGCAGAACGGATTGGGCTGTGTGGCTTCGGACACCATCCGGATCCTTCAACTCGTGGTGGATGTGGGGGTAAGTGCCTACCTGGGCGCTGAGTCCGACTGTGAGATCCCCGATCCGGTTCCGCTGAGTGTCCGGGTCGAAAACCTGGGTACCGACACCATCTCGGCGGGAGATGAAATTGAAGTAAGCGCTCAAATCAACGGAGACGCTCCCATCACCGATGTGGTGGTGCTGAGCGGACCTTTCCATCCCGGAGAGTATTTCGATCACAACTTCCCGGGAACCTTTGACTTTTCCGTGCCCGGGGACTATCTCATCAGGACCTGGACATATCTGGACACAGACACCGAAGCGGACAATGACACCCTCGATTACCTCCTGCAGGTGCATGGGTATCCGGATGCCGGCCTGGGCAATGACACAGTGGTCGATGCGGCTTCTTACCTGCTGGCCCCGGAAACCGGTCATGCCGAATACCTGTGGCAGGATGGGTCCGCCGGCGAAAGCTTCCTGGTGACGGAAGAAGGCATCGGGCTCTACCACGTATGGATCAATGATGCGCATGGCTGCAGCAGTGCCGACACCGTGGTGGTTACCCTGAACGTGACAGACCTGGAACTGGTGGAACTGCTCTCACCGGCCACCTCCTGTGAACTTTCGGAATCTATTACCATTTCTGCCCGCATACGAAATGTTGGGAACCAGACCATCCCGACCGGGGAGCTCATTCCCTTTGGATACCAGATCGACGGCGGGAGCGTGGTCAACGGGACACATACCCTGACCCAGGATTTCCTGCCGGGTCACAGCCTGGATTATGTTTTCCCGCAGTCGGAAACAGTGGTAACCGGACAATGGTACGATTTCACCGTCTTCGTGGCCTATGATCCGGATGTGAAGGATTTCAACGACACCATCGAAACCAGCGTGGGGGTCTTCGAAACCCCGAACCTGGACCTGGGCGACGATTACCAGGTGATCACCGGGCTGCAGCATACCCTGGATGCCGGACCAGGCTTTGTGAACTACCTGTGGCAGGACGGCTCCACCAACCAGACCTATACCATTACCCAACCCGGAATCGATGAATACCATGTCACGGTAGAGGATGTGAACGGTTGCACGGTTTCAGATACGATAACGCTCATGCTGAATGTTCCCGACGTGGGTGTAATAGCGGTGAACCATCCGGTAAGCACCTGTCGACTGGAAGCTGAAGAATATATTGAAGTATCGGCGAAGAACTTCGGTAACTCCAGCATCGATCCCAGCGAAGAGATCCTGGTTTCCTATTCCCTGAATGGTTCGGATGCCTACTCGGAAACCGTGCAGCTGACCGAAGCCCTGGAGAGTGGTGATACGGTCCTACACCGCTTCAGCCGTCCTGAAGATATGAGTGTCCCGGGCCTGTACGACATCATTGCCTGGACCACCTATGCGGCAGACCTGATCTCTACCAACGACAATATCTTTGTCACCGCGAACCACAGGGGCAGTCCCCAGG
>CBDTYO010000211.1:0-7321 GCA_965364615.1 uncultured Bacteroidia bacterium | reverse complement strand
CTGGTCAAAGGTCCCTTCCCAATGGTGGGTTCCCAGAGGTAGGTCTGTCCTGTAGTGTTGAAAAGGAAGCCTCCTGAGCCGCTCAGCTTCATCCTTGCCAAGAGGTTCTGCTTCCGTGCATCGCATGGTACCCAGAAGGGGCAAGGGAAAACTTTTGAGCGGCTGAATGCTGATGATCCTGGGAGGGGGGCCTGTTGCCCGCACTTGTTCTTTTTCCGCTTCTACCTCAAGGGTAATGCATTGATCGACCTCGTCCCCTTTTTCGACCCTGACAGGAAAGGGTTTTTCCAGGGGAGTCCCATAGGTTTTGTAGGAGGCATCGGTCCAGTTGCGCTGGTCCTCGGTTTCAAACAGGTCTCCTTTGAACTCCAGCCGGGCCGCAATGCCTTCAGCGGGTTCCCAGCTCATTCCGGAAATATTCAGAAAAGGCTGATCCGGACTGATCTTGTCCGGGAATATCCCCCGGGAAGAGCTTCCGTCCGGGTGATGTACAAGCGCAGGCTTGCCCCGGCATTCTTTGATGGGATGCAGGAGGCACAGTCCAATGCGGTTCCGGAGAAAGGCTCCCAAGGCCTGGCCCCGGTACCTGACCTTCAGGCTGTGTTCCAGGGCTTCGATGTCCATCCGGGCAGCATAGCGGATCCCGGATCCCCGGTATTCCAGGTCCAGGTGTATGGCAAATCCACGCTTCTGTTCCTCTCTGGTTTCATGGACGATCCGGAAGGGGACGGTGCCCCAGTTCTGATCCCTGACGGCCGCATAAATGGAGTGGACTACCTGCACCCGGCCCAGGGAAATCCTGCGGATCTCCCCCTGTCCGTAAAGCATACAGAGCGGGCCGGATTGGAGTGTGCGGTATCCGTGCAGGCTTTCCTCCATCAGAAATCCTTCCCTATTTCGATGACCTTGTTCAGTTTCGCCGATTCATAGGCGGCCCAGACCAGCCGGACGGTCTCGAAGTTGTCCTCCCCGGTGGTTTCTGCCTTGCCCTGGCCAAGCATGTCCTGCAGGATGTCCCTGTTGCAATCCACAATGCTGGGTGGTTCGGGCACCAGGCGGTCGGTTTGCCAGGGGTATTTCTTCATGGGGACCACTTCCTTCCGGGTCTCATTCCCGATTGTGATGCTGATCTCAAAACCGGCGTCCAGCCGGATGCTACCCTTGTTTCCTTCTATGAGCAGCAGGGTTTGGGGGAAGACCTCCTTCTCCAGCGGCGAACTAAAGGAAATCTCCTGAACGCACACCACCCCGCTTTTCATCCTTAAAACACTGGTGGCCACATCTTCTCCCTTGATGGAGGGATTGACCGTCTGGATCTGGGTATAGATGGAATGGGGTTCCCCGAAGAGAAAGCGCAATACATCGAACTGGTGAGAGCCCTGGTCGGTCAGGGCAAAGTGCTTCAGGGTGGCCAGGAAGGGTTGGGTGTCAAAGACCGGGAAGGCCGTATTGAAACCTGTTTTGCAACGGAATGGTGAGCCAATGATCCCCTCGTTCAGGATCTCTTTCACCCTTCGGAACTGGGGTTGCCATCGATAGTTTTCATGCACGTAGTATCTGACCCCGGCCTTGGCGGTCACCTCCATCATTCGTTTGGCTGACTTAAAACCGGGGGCCATGGGTTTCTGGCAGATCACATCTTTCCCGTATTTTGCCCCCAGGGCAGTGAACTTTTCGTGGGTATCCACATCGGTGATGATATCGATGAAATCCAGCTCTTCGTTCTGCATCAATGCTTCCGCATTGTCGTAGGAGGAAGGAACTCCGAAACGTTTTCCCAGCTCCTGTGCTTTGCTCAGGGTCCGGTTGTAGAGGGCCACACATTCCACCCCTTCCAGTTCCTGCCAGCCCCCCAGTTGAAATTGGGACCAGAATCCGGTGCCGAAAATGGCAAACTTCAATGTTTTCATAGGTTTGGCGTTGGTTGGGTTTCTACTGGGTGATATCTTCGATTTGCTCCATCACATTATCAGGTTCGAACACCTGTTTCCAATCGGGATTGATCAGGAGGGGTTTGCCCCTGACTATGGCCTTGTTGGCAGCATCGGAAAAGACCGCTCCGGGGATCTGCTGATAAATCACTGCCAGCTGGATGTTCAGGTGGCCCAGCAGGAATTCCCGGGCGGCCTCGTAGGGCACTCCGCGGTTTACCACTTCATCGAGCCCTTCCTTTACAATTACCTGCAAGGTGGAGCAAAGGGTCTCCACCAGGGCCGGTTCCAGGAGCCCCATCTGTTCGGTGGTAATCCTGAAGGACTTTTTCACCGGGGCGTACATGGCCATGGCCAGTTTTTCACAGGCATCGTAGAGGGATTCATCCCCCTTGAAATGGGCACAGACAATGGTCTGCTTGGCCAGGGTGCCCCCGAAGTAATCGGCCTGGGCCGCCGGGGTGGGTTCCCAGTTGAATACACTGGGATGGGAGGGATGCGAAATGAAGTAGGTGAGGTCGTCGCGGTGTTTCAGTCTGCCGGCCAGAGCACAGGCGGGGTCCAGGGTGATCACCACGGCGCCGGCTTTCATCTGTGGCACTATTTGCCCGGATACTTTGCCCAGGATCGCATCGGGCACTCCCAGGATCACCATATCTGCTTCAGGGATCGCCACTTCTTCCCTGGAAGGGGTGATCCGGAATTTTTTCAGTTTCTCGATGCCCTGTGCCCCGCATTCCAGGTAGGACATATCATACTCGGGATGATCTTTCAGGTTGTGGGTGAGGCGCATCCCCATTTTGCCGCCGGCACCCACCAGGCATACGTTTGTCATGTTCTGTTGTTTTGTGGAAAGTAGTTGCTTTTTAAATAGGCAATGCTTTGTTTGGCCCAGTCCTCTTCTTTGGCCATGGTTTCTTCGAGGGTGGCTTCGGGAGGGGTCCAGGATTCCAGGATGGCGCTCCTGCATTGGGGCCCCAGTTGCTCCAGCATCCATCCCAGCGGAAGCTGTCCCTGTCCCACAGGTCTTCCTTCGATGCTGAAGCCCATCATGTGCGGATGCCGTTCCACGATAAATTCTTTGATATGCAGGTTGAAGGCATAAGGGGCCAGGAAGGTGGTAATGGTTTCTATGCCTTCGCCTGCTCCCATGGAATTGACCGAATCGAGGCAGATGCCCACCAGCTCGCTTTCAGAGCCCTGAACAATTTCCAGAAACTCCCTGGCAGTGAGCCGTTCGTGGTTTTCTATGGCCAGCCTGATGCCTTTGCGTTCCAGTTCGGGCAGGGCTCCCTTGATAATGGTGACCACTTCCTCCACGGAAGGGGTAAAACCGGGACCGTCGATCACGAATCGCAAAATGGGGGATCCCATCAGATCCGCAATCTCAATATAACGTGAAAGCAGTTCCGGAACCATGCCCCGTGCACCCACCTCCAGATCAATATTTGCATTTTCAGCTGCCTGTTTGAGCCCCGAGAGACGTTTTTCCTCCATTCCATGAAGCGGCAGGTTGTCGGCGATCTGAAGGCAGTCCACACCCAGTTCTGCGGCTTTCTGTAAAAGCATGAGCTCGTCCCAGGGCCGGGAGGGTTTGTATCCCGGCATGCCCACCGACCAGGTGTAGGTATAGCTGCTGATTCCGAGTTTCATGTCGATCAGGCGTTGGAAGCGGTGATCAGAACCAGTCCCACGATGTAGAGCAGGAACATCCCTGTCAGCAGGCCGTTGGTGCCCCTGGGGGCTCCCTTGAATTCTTTCCAGACAAACAGACCCCAGAGCACCGCGACCACGGGTGCGGCGTTGCTCAGGGCATAGGCAATGGCCGGGTTGGCAGCTCCCACAGCCATGAAGCTGGCGACCATGCCGGCACACCAGATCATGCCTCCCAGGATGCCGGCGGTATGGTTACGGAATCCCCCTCCGAAATACTCCCTGAAGGTACCCGGAACCCCCACCTTAAAGGGTTTCATAATGAAAAGGAAGAAGAGGACCGTGCAGACAATGACCCCCATGGTGAAAAAAACAATGGCGGTGGAGGGAGTAAGGTTACCGGTTCCCCCGGAGACGAACTGGCCATCCAGTGATTTGGCCACAAATCCATAGAAGAAAGCAATGAATAATCCGCCCACGACTGAAAGCATGATACCCCGCAGAGAGGGTTTCTTTTTCACCCTGGAGAGTCCGCGGTAGGCTTTCCCGTTCAGAAAGATGGCGATGATAATCACTGCCACCCCAAGCCATAAAAGCATGGGTTTTTCAGAGGGAACCTGATCATCCATCAGGATCACCACATAATTGAACATGATTCCCACGATCCAGGCTATTCCACCCCCGATGGGGAAGGCCACTGAGATACCTGCCGTGGCAATGGCGGCTACCAGCAAAAGGTTTCCGGCATTCCAGAGCACCCCTCCCAGCATGGCCTGAAAGATGCTCTGGGTGTTGGCCTGGGAAATATCGCTCAGGAAGCTTCTTCCCTCGTTGCCCAGGCTTCCGATGGTGAAGGCGCCGATGAGTGACATGAGTACAATCCCCATCACCATGTCCCAGTAATAGAGTTCAAAGCGCCAGTTTTTTTCCGCTATTTTTTGGGTGTTGGCCCAGGATCCCCAGGCTACCATGGCCACGATGGTCAGGCTTATGGCCGCGAAGTAATTGTGAATAATAATCATCGAATGGGTTGGTAATTAGTGTTTAGTGGGTTAAGGAAGAGAGTCTGCGAAGCATATGAATGCAATGGATCATCCCCCGGGCATTGTGGTACGTGGTTTTCCAGATATGGCTCTTTGAGCCGTCCACTGTTTCCGGATAGGTATCGGTGGCCGCATTGTACCAGCCCCCGTAGGTTTTATCGATCAGGTAGTTATCGATGTGCTCCCAGGCCTTCAGGAACAGGGCATAATAATCCCGGGGATCGTCCGGGTAATGGGTGTGCATCAGCAAGAGGGCGTTCATGCCTTCCACCAGACCCCACCATGACTTGTGATCATTCACAATGCGGATCCCCTCTTCACCAGCCACTCCGGCATCATAGAATCCCCCGTGTATGGAATCCCAGCCCGAAGCCAGGGAGTGGTCCACCAGCTGCTTGGCGATGCGATGGGTCTTTTCATCTTCACCCCAACCCAGCACCTCTGCTGTTTCCAGCAGAAGATATGCGGTTTCCACGTCATGCCCGTAGGTGAAGTGGTTCAGGAACCACTGGCTTTCCTCATCTCCTTCCTCGGCAGGTTCCCGCTTGACCAGCGTCCAATCCGGTTCAAAATAGAGTTGCAGATAACCCTCGGGGTGCACGAAGGTATCCCTGATCAGGTAAAACATCTCCTCCAGCCTCACTCTGACCAGGCTGTCGGGCCAGATCAGATATAATTCCGTCAGGGCTTCCATCACATGGATCGAACTGTTATAATCCTTGATACCAGCGCTCAGAAAACTGTATGCTCCCCCCTCCGGATCCGCTTCAAGCACAGGCGATCCGTCCCGATTCAGGGTTTCAAAATAACCCCCGAAATCTTTGTCATGCACATGATCCTCCAGCCAGAGGAAGGTTTTTTTGACCAGATCAAGGGCCCCGGGATCCTGACTCACGCTGTAGTATTTAGATAATCCATACACTGCAAAAGCCTGGCCATATACTTTCTTTTCGTGGATGCTGTTCGCCACAGGCTGACCATCCCGGGTGCAGTAGGCGTGAAAACCCCCATATTCCTGGTCCCACATGGCGTTCTTCAGAAAACGAAAACCCAGGGAGGCATAATCCAGGTACTCCTTCTTTCCGGGATAGTTTTCGAAGATCAGCGAGGTGGCCCATACGTGCCTGGCCTGCTGAACCAGGGCCCTGTTCCCTGAATCCTCATCTTTGGTCCAGTCGCGGCGAAAATTGGAATGGTATCCACCCTGTACCGTGTCGACGACTCGCGGGTACCAGGGCTCCAGTATGTATTTGAACAGGCTTTCTTCCATTTGCTGGGCAAGCAGACTTTGATTTTCCCGGACACCCTGGCTGAGGGCGTCTCCGCCTCTTCCGGCCTGACAACCCATCAGGCTTGCCCATACAAGCAGGAAGATGCTCTGGGTTAGATGTCTTTTCAGGGGAGTCATGGATTCCATGCTTTGCCTGGTTCCGGATAGTCGCGGGAAGCATCATCAATGACCAGCACCCAGTCGACTCCGGCTACCGGAACGCGGAAAGATTCTCTGGGATGCCCCGTGATCTCCTTGATGAAGACCGCTTCCCCGTTTCGTGGATTGTACCACCAGGTTTTGTATGCCTCCCCCCGGATGTGCCTGAATTCCACGATCACCTCCTGGTTTGAGGGCAGGTAAATAAACACGTAGCCCTCCCCCTGGGTGGCAGCTATATGGTCGATGGCGCCGCCGGCACTCCCGAAAATGACCGACTGGTCGGGGTAGCGATGGAGCATGGGCCTGGATTCCATCAGACGCCGCACATGAATCATGTCCCAGGCACCCGGCAATTCCAGGGCTTCATACCAATACATGGGAGGGTAATTCACGGCTTTCACTTTCTCCGAATAAAATTGCCAGATGCAATGATTGCCATAGGTATGACCATGAGCCCCCGAGAAGAGGGCCCAGTAAGCAGCGCGGCGCACTTCATCTTCGCCGGCGATGCCGTTTTTGGGATTCCAGCTGAAGGGATGGGATTCGTAAATGGGTTCGGCATCCATGCAGGGTTTGACAGGCGAGAGGGCGTAATCGGCCAGCACTTTGCGGTAGTTGGGAATGTAGCGGTCCCCATGGCCGCTCTGGTGCATGTTGAAATCGAGCCATTCTTCCTGCTGGAAGCATTCCGAGGAGGATCCCGGACCCATGGGGTGGAAGGTCATCAGGTGATTCACATCCTCCGAGCGGATCCCATTTGCCAGCGCGTTCCAGACCGCCTCGTTTCCCTTGCACGGGCGGTCTCCCCCGTTGATCCAGATGATGTTCGGATGGGCCCGGTACCTCTTGCCCAGGAACCGGCCGTATTCATAGGCGTTTTCGGGGGTAAAGATGACCGGCCCCTGTCCCCATTGCTTGTCCACCTTATCGCCCCAGGTGGGCAGAAGACCCATGTACAGGCCCTTGGATGCTGCCAGATCTAGCAGGGAATCCACAAAAAGGAAATATCTCTCATTGGGCCGGGTGGGATCCAGGTCCGTCAGGGGCACCTCTCCGTTGACCGAAGGGGCGATCAGGCCATTTTCTTCAGCCAGGATCACTGCCTGTATGACGGTAAAGCCTTTTTCCCTGCGGTTCTCCAGGAAGCGCTCTGCTTCCTTGTAAGATAAGCGGTGGAACAATTCCCAGGCGGTTTCCCCCAGGTAAAAGAAAGCATCCCCATTGGCATGCTGCAGGAACCGGTTGGTCTCACTGACCATGAG
>CBDTYO010000210.1:0-7322 GCA_965364615.1 uncultured Bacteroidia bacterium | reverse complement strand
GAAGTAACCTGGCATTTTTTACGCAGTAAATAAGCACGTTACGAATAAACATCCCTAAAAAAACCAAAGAGGGTGCCCCTATTGAGACACCCTCTTCAATTGAGATCAGCTTTTTTATTATTTGAACCAGAATCCCACCGAAAACAGCCACTGCTTCGGGCGGGGATCGTAAGTATACTCCGTCAGGGCATCGGGGATCACGGCACTCAGGTTGCTGAGGGGACCTTCATACCTCACGTCCAGCGATAGTTTCCAGAGGTCCACGCCAATTCCACCCTGCCAGGCCCAGGTCAGGCTTTTCTTATAGAGTTCCAGATCGGGATGGAGCAAGGTAAGGTCATTGTCTTCCCCCACCACCATGGAAGCCATGGGGCCTATGTTGAGCCTTACCGGTCCCAGTTTCACCCCTGCCATCACAGGAATGTCAATCCGGTTGAATTTCACATTGAGAAGCTCCGTAGCTCCTCCGTCAACCACCTGCTGAACGGTTCCTCCTCCGGCATTCCAGTAGAGCTCGGGCTGAACATATACCATGGCAATTTTTATGCGCGTCTGAACCCCCAGGTGGTAGCCTGCCACACCGTCTCCGGTCCCCAGTTCATACACATCTGCACCGTCCTCTATGCCCCTAATATCCTCTATTTTGATTGAAGAGAAACCCAGGCCGCCTTTGATTCCCCAATTGAAAAGTTGGGCATCTGCCACCTGCACCAGGAAGAAGGATGCCACTACAATCATTATTACCTTTTTCATAATAGTCTGATTTTGGTTAATTGTCAGTCTAGCTATTAAACGGCAAGATAGAGACAATGGTTGCATAAAATCCGGTAAAAATTCAATGGTTTTCAACAGGTCCTGACCTAGCCAAGCAGGTCACGGATCACAATGGAGGCAAGGTTGCAGCCAAAAATGGCGGGGATATAGGATATGGTTCCCACCGTGGATTTCTTGTTGGGTTCTCCTTCCATCGGTATAACCCTCTCTTTGGGAACCTGTTCCGTGGAGAATACAACCTTGAAGCCTCCGTGTACATCCAGTTTCCTGAGTTTTTTTCGCAACACGTAGGCCAGCCTGCAATTGTAGGTGTCGGCAAAATCGGCCACCCTGATCTGGGAAGGATCCAGTTTGCCTCCCGATCCCATGGAACTGGCCAGTTTGAGTCCCCTTTGCAGCGCATGGTAAATCAGGAAGATCTTGGGACTTAAGGTGTCTATGGCATCCACCACATAATCGAAGGGTTCCTGGAGGATCTCCGTGATCCCTTCGTCCTTCAAAAATTCGTTGATGACTGTAAGTTCCAGATCGGGATTGATATCCTTCAGGCGCTGACCCATCACCAAGGCTTTCTCCTGGTCCAGGGTGCTGTGCAGGGCGGGAACCTGACGGTTGATGTTACCGGGCTGAACGGTATCGGCATCCAGGATGCTCATCTTGCCCACGCCGCTCCGGCAAATCATTTCAGCAGCCATGGCTCCCACTCCTCCCAGTCCGGCCACCAGTATATTGGCCTTGACGAGCCTGCCCATTTTGTCCTCTCCAATCAGCAGCTGTGTTCGTTCCTGCCAGCCGGGATGAGACCTGCCACGATCCATGGAAGCCCGGACTATAAAGAATGTTCGAACCTGCTCAGGTGGGTCCTGGCATTTTCGAAAATTTGCTTGCGCAGGTGATCGACCGTGACTCCTTTCACCTCTGCGGCAAAATGGTAAATCTCCCTGATGTCCAGCATTCCTTCATCGGTTTCCAGGAAAAGTTTTTCCACGGGTACCTTTTGCAGTGCTTCCACAATCCTGGAGTGCTCTCCTGCAATGGCTTCCCCAAAAGAGATCAGGAATCCGGCCCTCACCAGGTCTTCGGCCATTTTAGCACTGCCATTGTATCCATGGATGATCAGGGGCACCACCGGCTGGTGTGCTTTGGCAAATCCGATCATTTCATTGAAGGATCTGACCACATGCAGCACGACAGGAAGATTGGCCGATTCGGCAATATCGACCTGTTTTTCGAAAACCCGCATCTGATCTTCAAAAGGTGCTTCGATGGATTTATCAAGTCCCACTTCCCCCACCGCAAATACCCTGGGATGTGCTGTGGCCTTTTTCACCTTCTCCAGGGTTTCTGCCTCATTTACTTTTCCAACGTTGTATGGGTGGAAACCCACCGAATAGAATCCATTCTCAATATCCTCTGGAGGAAAGTCCTTGGCCATCAGGTTCATCATCACCCATTCCTGGATGTTGTTGGCCTGACGGTGACCGTGGATGTTGATAAAGATCTTCTGGTCTTTGTTCATAAACTCTTTTTCTAAACAGTTATCTATTAATTTGTTGAATGCCGTGTTCCATCCTTGAAAGTACTTCGTCCCTGCCCAGGAAAGCTGCCAGATCGAATAGTCCGGGCCCCTTGGCTGCACCCACGAGCAATAGCCTCCATGCATTCATGATGGCACCCATTCCCCACTCATTTTCAGCAATGGCGGTTTTTACGGCTGCCTCCAATGATTCAACAGTGAATGGATCACACTTTTTCAGGACAGCTATGAGATGTTGCATTTTCTCCGGGGTGTCTTCTTTCCAGCGTTTCTTAACCACCTCCGGATCATAAGCCTCGGGAACATGAAAGAATATGCGGGATTCCTCCCAGATCTCATGGATGAAATTGATCCTGGGCTTGATAATGGGAACCAGCACTGCGATCCTTTCACGGTTGACCTCCACCCCGCCGGAATGCAGCACGGACTGGAAGGCCCCGATCAATTCCCCTTCATCCATCAACTGGATATGCTGGTGGTTGAACCAAAGGGCTTTCTCCGGATCAAAACGGGAACCCGATTTTCCCACCTTCTCCAGCTGAAACTCCTGTATCAGCTCGTCCAGCGTGAAAAGCTCCTGCTCTGTCCCGGGGTTCCACCCCAGCAGGGCCAGCAGGTTTATACAAGCCTGGGGGAGGTAACCTTCCTCCCGGTAACCGGAAGATATGGCGCCCGTATCCGGATCTTTCCATTCCAGCGGGAATACGGGAAATCCCCCCTTCTCGCCATCCCGTTTGCTCAGTTTTCCTTTGCCGGCGGGTTTCAAAATCAGGGGCAGATGGGCAAACCGGGGCATCAGGTGTTCCCAGCCAAAAGCCCTGTACAGAGACACATGCAGAGGCAGGGAAGGCAGCCATTCTTCTCCCCTGATTACGTGTGAAATGGCCATGAGATTGTCGTCCACCACATTGGCCAGGTGGTAGGTGGGCATGCCGTCAGATTTGAACAGTATCTTATCATCCAGGGTCGAACTGTTGACCACCACCTCGCCGCGTACCATGTCCTCCATATGAATCTCCTGCATGGGTTCAAAGCAAAACCTGATCACATAAGGCGTCCCCGAGGCTACCATTTGATCCACCTCCTCAGCGTCCATGGTCAGCGAATTTTTCAGGGACTCCCTCACACTGGCATCGTACACAAAGGTCTCGCCACGGGATTCATAATCCCTGCGAATGGCGTCCAATTCCTCAGGGGTATCAAAGGCATAGTAAGCCTTGCCTGTTTCCAGGAGCTGCAATGCATATTTTTTATACTGTTCCTTGCGTTCCGATTGCCGGTAAGGCCCGAAAGCTCCTCCCTGGCGGGGACCTTCATCGGGGATGAGTCCGCACCATTCAAGTGCCTCCTGGATGTAGTCCTCGGCTCCCGGCACAAACCTGGTCTGGTCGGTATCTTCTATGCGGAGCACAAAGCTTCCTTCGTTTTTCTTTGCAAACAAGTAGTTGAACAGGGCGGTCCTGAGTCCGCCGATATGAAGGGGGCCTGTGGGACTGGGCGCGAATCTTACCCTGAGGTTCTGGTTCATTGAACAAAGATAGAAAAAGGATGTTCTTTATCATTTTTTTTGGGAAGCAGAAACCCCTAATTTCGTATTCTTACTAAATTCCAATATGTCATGGACAACATCCTGGTGATCGGGGCTTCGGGACAAATCGGTTCGGAGTTGGTAATTGAACTTCGCAAGGTGTATGGCAGCGAACATGTATTTGCCACAGACATCAAACAGGCCCCTCCCGATGTGGTGGAAGGCGGACCCTTCCAGATCCTGGATGTGATGGATGATAAGCAGTTGATCCATTTTATTATCCGTCATAAGATCAATCAGATCTATCACCTGGCAGCGGTGCTTTCGGGCAATGCTGAGAAGCTTCCGGTACAGGCCTGGAAGATCAATATGGAGAGCCTGATGAATATCCTGGAAGTGGCCAAAATGGTGGATGAAGTCAAGAAAGTTTTCTGGCCCAGTTCCATCGCGGTGTTTGGCCCGACCACCCCACGCAACGATACTCCCCAGCTCACAGTGATGGAACCGGTCACAGTCTATGGCATCAGCAAACTGGCCGGAGAACGCTGGTGCGATTACTATTACAACAAATATGACGTGGATGTGAGAAGCCTGCGTTACCCGGGGCTGATCTCTTACAAGACCGAGGCTGGGGGAGGGACCACCGATTATGCAGTGGAAATCTATTACCAGGCCGTCCGGAACGGCAGTTATGATTGCTTTCTGGACAAAGATACAGCGCTGCCCATGCTATTCATGCCCGACGCCATCCAGGCCACCATCCAACTGATGGAAGCCAGGCGTACCAAGCTGACCATACACACAGCCTATAACCTGGGGGGCATGAGCATTACCCCCGATCAGATTTATCAAGAGATCCGGAAGGAAATTCCCGGCTTTGCCATTGCATACCGACCTGATTTCCGGCAGGCCATTGCCGATACCTGGCCCCAAAGCGTGGATGATTCACTGGCCCGCCGGGATTGGGGTTTTACACAGAATTTCGACCTGGAACGAATGACCGGTATCATGTTGAATGAGATTAGAAACAAACTAAAATAACACAAGATGTACGGTAAAATAAAGGAACACCTGAGCAGAGAACTGGATCAAATCCGCGAAGCGGGGTTGTATAAGTCTGAAAGGATCATTACTACCTCACAGGATGCCGAGATCGGTCTGGAAAACGGACAGCGGGTATTGAATTTTTGTGCCAACAATTACCTGGGGCTTTCCAACCACCCGGAATTGGTCAAGGCGGCCAAGGAAGCGCTGGATTCCCATGGTTTCGGGATGTCTTCGGTTCGGTTCATTTGCGGAACCCAGGATCTTCATCTTACACTGGAACAAAAGATCGCTTCCTTCTTTGGCACCGAAGATACCATCCTCTATGCCGCATGCTTTGATGCCAATGGCGGGGTGTTTGAGCCCCTGCTTACGGCAGAGGATGCGATCATTTCCGACTCCCTGAACCATGCTTCCATCATCGACGGGGTGAGGCTATGCAAGGCCCAGCGTTACCGCTACAATAACGCCGACATGGAGGACCTGGAAAAGCAACTGGTGGCAGCCCAGGCGCAGCGGTTCAGGATCATAGTCACCGACGGGGTCTTTTCCATGGATGGCAACGTGGCCCCCGTGGACAAAATCTGTGAACTGGCAGAGAAATACGATGCCCTGGTGATGGTGGATGAATGCCACTCGGCCGGTGTGGTGGGCAATACCGGGAGGGGAGTCACCGAGCTCTTTAACATCAGGGGGAAGGTGGATATCATCACCGGTACCCTGGGCAAGGCTTTTGGAGGAGCCATCGGAGGTTTTACCACGGGCAAAAAGGAAATCATCGAGATGCTTCGTCAGCGATCGAGACCCTACCTGTTTTCAAATTCCCTGGCTCCAGCGGTGGTGGGAGCAGGGATCCGGATGTTCGACATGATGGACGAAACCACCCAACTGCAGGACCAGCTGCATCAAAACACGGACTACTTTATGGAGAAAATGCAGGCTGCCGGGTTTGATATCAAACCCACGCAATCGGCCATATGTGCCGTGATGCTATACGATGCCAAGCTATCCCAGGAGTTTGCCACCAGGCTGCTGAAAGAAGGGATTTACGTCATTGGATTCTATTTCCCTGTGGTCCCCCGGGAACAGGCCCGCATCAGGGTGCAGCTCTCTGCTGCGCACACCAGGGAGCACCTCGACAAGGCCATCCAGGGATTTACCAAAGTCGGCAAGGAATTGGGAGTCATTGAATAAGCTTCCGGCGACGATTCAGTCCTGCATCTGAGAGGACCAAAATTAACAGGGCCAAAAGTGCTGATACCACCCCGGTGGAAATGTTGACCTGTTTGAGAAATTCCAGATTGAAATTGAATTGGGGCAACTGCCAATCCACAGCGGGAAGCCTGATGGCAGATCCGAACAATTCCCCGTTTGGATCGGTATAGATGACCGAGAGCACGACCACCGCCGCAAGGAACAGAATGATAAAGATCCTGCCTCCCCTGCCGATCAACGGCTTGTAAGGTTTCCTTACCGGGATCGACTCGATCTTATTCATCACCTCTTCGGTAAAGCTGTCCGGGGCCTGCATCAGTCCCGATTCCCTGATCAGTTTCGATATGTGAGGATCTCTTTTCATTTTACAGAATTGAAGATACTTCAGATTTTAGATTTTCACAGATCACTTTGTACATTTTTTTCCTGGACCTGTGTAGTTTTATGCGGATGTTGCTGCTGCTGAGGCCGGTAATGTCCGCAATCTCCTCCAGCGACAGTTGATCGTAATAAAAGAGTGTGACCACCACTGCATCCGTTTCAGCCAGGGATTCAATGGCCAGTTTCAGGTACTTGCTGCGTTCCTCAGCTGAAATATTGTCCAGCCCATTCAATTCCCCTTCATCCACCTCACCTTCGGGGACATCGTCCACCAGGTCTATCATTTTTACCTTCTTCCGGATCACCGAGATGCACTGATTGTAAGCAATCCGGTACAACCATGTAGAGAACTTTGCCCTGGACTGGAAACTTGCGATGGAGCGAAATGCCTTCACAAATACATCCTGGGCCGCTTCCTGGGCATCCGCTTCAGAGCCCAACATCCTCAGGCATACTGTATATACCATGTCCTTATAAGCACTGACCAATGGGCTAAATGCCTCTTTGTCTCCACCCTTCACACGATCGATACAGTATTTTACCTCCTGAACATCCATGCAATTATTAAGACGCCGCTTTTGTGAAAACGTTACAGTTTTTCTCCTTTTTCTCCTTGTCTATCCTTGTTGGTTGACAGAATCTGCAAAAAACTACAAAAAAAATGTAACATGGCCATAACCCGGGACGTCAAAGAGGCAACAAATCTTTAATCAATACTTTCTATCATGAACGATGACTTCTTAATAGTGCTTATTATTTTCGCCGCCATTTTCGGAATTGTATTTGTGGTGGCCCAGGCCAGGAACCGGGAAAAGGCCGGATCGCGCTCCTGATAGGCTTTGC
>CBDTYO010000209.1:0-7351 GCA_965364615.1 uncultured Bacteroidia bacterium | reverse complement strand
CGCTCGCGCTCGAGCTGGCCGTTCCCGGAGAGGTCTGCCAGCTCCGGGGCGACGCCGACCGGCTGCTGCAGCTCTGCAACAACCTGCTGGGCAATAACTGGGGATCGGGAGACTCCGAATCCCTGAATTTCAGCTGGACCTATCCAGCGTATGTGGAGGATGTGGATGATCTGGCAGTGGTGGGTTTTCTCTTCGACAGGGACCTTGAGAAGATACTTCAGGCCAGCATATTGAGAGCCTCCCCTGGTACGGGAATAAGCGAGACAAAAAGCAGTGAGAAGGAGGTGACACTCTTTCCCAATCCTGCACAGAACATCTTGTATTTCAGTCTGGGGAAGGCAGCAGATAACCAGGGTCGTATCAAAGTGATGGACCTGGCAGGCAGGCTTGTGACGGAGGCCGACATGGAGGCCGGGCAGAGCATCCGGCCTGTGGACATATCGGGCCTTTCCGAGGGCGTTTACCTGGTAAACTGGATGGAATCGGGGATCATCAAGGGACGCGCTAAGTTCATCATTGCCCGATGATCAGGATCCCTGGTGCAGTGTTCTGGCAAAATCTTCCCCAAATTTGACAAGTCGTTCCGATTCATCATGGTTGGGACGGAAGCGGGCTTTTTGTCCCTCGGAAGTCACTTGTAATTTCAGATTTCTGAGATGATCCTCGATGAGTTTCACTGCTTCGCCGCTCCATCCGAAAGACCCAAAGGCTGCGGCAGGCTTTCCTTTGTCACGGATGGGATTGATCACAGAAAAAAGTTTGTACACAGGCAGCAGTGTATTCTGGTTGATGGTGGGTGAACCCACAAGGATCCCGTCGGATTTGGCCACATGTTCTTCCAGATCACCCAGCAACATGTGTTCAATATCCACCATATCGACCGTGGTATCACTGTCATTTTGCAAACCCTCTGCAATACTTTCAGCCATCTCCCGCGTATATCCGTAAGCTGAAACATACGCCAGCAATACCCTGTGATTGGGTTGGGTCTCTTCCAGGTACTTCCTGGATTTCCTGGAGCTGCTTTCAATCTTCTCCTTCCATCCCGATCGAAGGATGGGACCGTGGCCCGGACAGATCATCTCCAGGGGCAGGGTTTTGATCTTGTCAATGGCTTTCAGCAAGAATTTGCTGTAAGGCTTCAGGATGACGTCAAAATAGTAGTTGAAGGCATCGGTATAATCCCCCACCTGGTCGTCGAACATATCTTCATTGGCATAGTGAGCACCAAAAGAGTCGCAGGTAAATAGCAAACCATCCTCTTCCAGATAGGTAAATATGGAATCGGGCCAGTGAAGGTTTGGAGCCCCGATCACCCTGAGTTTCTTATTCCCCAGGTCAATGACATCCCCATCTTTTACTTTGAGTGACTGAAAGGGACGGTCCATCATTTCTCCCAGGTAGGTAAGTGCCTGTCCGCTTCCCACCACTGTGGCTTCGGGTGCCACTTCAAGGAGATGCTTCAGCGCACCCGAATGATCAGGTTCGGTATGGTTGCAAATGATGTATTCAATTTGGGAAGGATCGGTGATTGATTGGAGTTTTTCTTTGAAATCCGGCCAGTACTTCTCTTTGACGGTGTCGATGATGGTCTTTTTTTCAGCTTCAATGAAATAGGAATTGTAAGTGGTCCCGTATTTGGTTTCCATCACCACATCAAAGGTGACCAGTTCTTTGTCGAGCACTCCTATCCAGCTGACATCTTCATTAACCCTGAGAATTTTCGTTTGTTTCATTCGAAAGTCCGTTTAGGATGCAAATATAGCAAGCTTTCGCGAATCTTTCGAAGGCCCTTTTGAATGGGCGGCGCAGATCCTTTGAAGGAATTAATAAAAAAAACTGCCCCACCGAAGCGGGGCAGTCACTGAAAACTCACAATCTGAATGTAACGGACCTTAAATTTTTACCACTCAGCCACATTTGCTGGCGGTCTGTGCTTTCTTTTCGGTGGCGCAACCTTCGCCTTCTGCTTTCTTTTCAGTGGCGCAACCTTCACTCTTGCTGGCTTTTTCCGTAGCTTCACCTTCCTTGGTGCTTTCAGCTTTTTTCTCCTTTTTCTTGGGATCCTCTTCGTGCAGGGAGATCAGGGTAAGGGCATTGCTGTTAGCTGCTATGGCGGGAACACTGATGCCTCCGATGAAGAGCGCAAGTGCTAAAATGGCTAATGTTTTTTTCATTTTTGGTTTCTTTTGTTGTTAAATGCAGTGGCAATATATAAGAAGATAAAACTCCCGCCTGTTAAAGGGATGTTAAAAAAAGATGTGAGGGTCTTTTATTTAAAACGTGCCACGGGAGTAACTCCGCCGATGACACGCTGACCCGGGCTTACCTGGATGATGGCGTCAGGGGGCAGGAAGAGATCGAGCCTCGATCCGAACTTGATAAAACCCATCTCCCCTCCTTGCCGGGAAGCTTCCCCGGTCTGCGCATAACAGCGGATTCTGCGGGCCACATAGCCTGCCAACTGTGTCACAAGGATTCGTCCATAATCAGTCTCGATCCCGGTGGCTGCCCTTTCGTTCAGGGAAGAGGATTTGGGATGACGTGCTACCAGGTAACGACCCGGGTGATACTTGGTGTATACCACCTGGCCTTCCACCGGAAAATAATTGATGTGCACATCATGAATGCTCATGAAGATGGATACCTGAATGGCGGGACCCTGGAGAAACTCCTGCTGTTGCACCTTTTCTACCACCACCACTTTTCCATCAGAAGGAGCAGTGATGATGCGTTGATCCCGATAAGGCCTTCTGCGGGGAACCCGGAAAAAGCGAAGCACCAGAATCAGGACCACCCAGGCGATCAGAGACATCACCCAGTTGGCCTGGTAAGGCAGCAACCAGGCTGAAAGCAAAACCAGGGCGAGCAGAATGACGATGGTCCACAAAACGATCCATCTTCCTTCACGATGAATTCTTATCATAACAGCCACATGGTTAGTAATCTGAGGATCAGCACCGCAGGGGCCACAAATAGCAGGGAATCAAAGCGATCCAGAATCCCACCATGCCCCGGCAACAAATTTCCTGTGTCTTTTACCTTCACGGTTCTTTTCAATCCGGATTCAAAAAGATCTCCTGCAAGTCCCAGAGAAACAACGATCAAGGAAATGGCCATCCAAGTCCAGCTCCCCAGCGAACCGGTGATCCTCCAAACGAGCCAGCCTCCCAACAGGGTAAAAATCATTCCTCCTCCAAATCCCTCCCAGGTTTTCCCGGGAGAAAGCACGGGGGCCATTTTATGCCTTCCCAACAGGGAACCTGTGAGGTAGGCAAAGGTATCATTCACCCATACCAAAGAGATCAGTGCAAGGGGGAGTTGCCGGTGGTAAACCCAGTCACCCGTCATCCATCCCAGGGCCAGAAAACTGGAGTAGGGCAGCGCCAGCCAGAGAAAGGCCAGGAGTCCGGGCAGTTGGATTCCCCACCTGAGGGTAAAAAAAAGCCAGATTCCCACGGGCAGGGTCAAAAACAGGGGATGAAGCTGGTATTCCAGCACCCCATAGGCCAAGGCCAAAAGAAGGAATCCAGGCAGCGCCTGGGCCCATTTCCGTCTGGGTCTTGTTTTGTGAAAAAGGGAGTTCAGTTCATGTACGCTGAGCAGGAACCAGATCAGTGACATCACCGCAAAACTCAGGGATCCAAGGAATATGGATCCTGCCACCACCACTACCAGTGCGATCCCGGTCAGCGTACGTAGAATCAGTTCTTTCACGATTCTTCAAATTGCTTGATCAGCATCTTGGCCCTGATGACATGGTCGCGATGCACATACAGCTCCACTTCACCAAATTTATAGGTGGAGTCCTGTTTATTGACCAGGAATGCTGCAATATTATTGTCCACCAGCATTTGCCGGACCAGCTCGGCTGTATAGGGCTGACCGGTGGAGTAAATATTTACCAGGTTCGCTTCCATCCTATGCCCCGGTGGAATCCTGGTCTTCGGGCACCTCTTTTTTCCTGGGGGAAGATTTGGCCTTGGGCTTGGGTTTGAGAGCTTCCTCTTCATGGCTTTTCCAGGGACGCTTGCCAAAAATTTCTTCCAGGTCGTCGCTGAAGATCACTTCCTTTTCCAGGAGGATCTCGGCCAGTTGCTTCAAGCCTTTCTTATTCTTTCGAAGGATCTCTTTGGCCCTCTCATATTGTATATCAATCAGGGCTTTGACCTCCTCATCTATGGTTTGTGCCGTCTTTTCGCTATAAGGCTTATTGAAGGAATACTCTTGTTGTCCGCTCGAATCATAATAACTCAGGTTCCCGATCTTATCGCTCATTCCAAAATAGGAGATCATGGCAAAGGCCTGTTTGGTGACCCTTTCCAGGTCGTTGAGTGCGCCGGTCGAGATCTTTCCAAATGTCAGGTCCTCCGAAGCCCTCCCCCCCAGGGTGGCACACATTTCATCCAGCATCTGCTCGGTGGTGGTGATCTGACGTTCCTCGGGCAGGTACCAGGCTGCACCCAGCGCCCTGCCCCTGGGAATGATGGTCACCTTCACCAGGGGATTGGCATGCTCCAACAACCAGCTTATGGTGGCATGTCCGGCTTCATGCCAGGCTATGGTGCGTTTTTCATCCTTTTTGATGATTTTGTTTTTCTTTTCCAGGCCTCCGATGATCCGGTCCACCGCATCCAGGAAGTCCTGCTTTCCTACCGCTTTGTTATTCTTACGGGCGGCAATCAGGGCCGACTCATTACACACATTGGCAATATCGGCTCCCGAGAAACCGGGGGTTTGCTTGGCCAGGAAATCCACATCCACCGACTGATCTACTTTGATGGGCTTCATATGTACCTCGAAAATGGCTCTTCGTTCATTCAAATCGGGCAACTCCACATGGATCTGCCTGTCGAACCTTCCGGCCCTGAGAAGGGCCTTGTCCAGCACATCGGCCCTGTTGGTGGCAGCAAGAATAATGACTCCGCTGTTGCTGCTGAATCCATCCATTTCGGTGAGCAGCTGATTGAGGGTGTTCTCCCGTTCATCGTTGGATCCGAAATTGGGATTCCTGCCCCGGGCCCGGCCCACGGCATCAATTTCATCGATGAATACAATGCAGGGCGCTTTTTCCTTGGCCTGCTTGAAAAGGTCCCTGACCCTGGAGGCTCCCACGCCCACAAACATTTCCACGAAGTCCGAACCCGACATGGAAAAGAAAGGCACATTGGCTTCTCCGGCGACTGCTTTGGCAAGCAGGGTTTTTCCTGTTCCCGGGGGACCCACCAGCAGCGCACCCTTGGGGATTTTACCCCCCAGTTCGGTGTATTTCTTGGGATTTTTCAAAAATTCCACGATCTCCCGGATCTCCACCTTGGCTTCTTCCAGTCCGGCCACATCGTGAAAGTCGACCTTCACACTGGTTTCCTTGTCAAAGATCTGGGCCTTGGATTTCCCTACACTGAAAATATTCCCGCCACCGGCGCCTCCGCCACCTCCCATTCTGCGGAGCATATAGATCCAGATGCCCATGATCAGCAGGAAGGGAATTACCCACAACATGATCTCTCCCAGATAGTTGCGTCGTGTGGAAGTGGTATAGGTGGGACGGTTTTCAGGGGGCAGGTCATTCATGACCCGGTTCAGTTCCTCGATGAAAACATCCTGACTGATGATGGTGAAGTAATACTGTGGAACGGGTTGTCCCAACACCGTATTGGATTTATTGGAACTCACATCCTCATACATCGGGTCGCTCAACCTTTCAGGCTTGATGTAGATCTCGACCTTCTCTTTGTTCACAATGACAATTTTTTCTATATCGCCCTTCTGCAGTACCTGGAAAAAGCGATTGGAATCCATCTCTTTGAGATTGTTCCCTCCACTCAGGAGATTTATTCCTATCATGGCCAGCAGGATGATCCCGATGATCCAGAAGGAACTAAACTTGGGCTTATTGGGCCCTCCCGGCTTGTTTCCAGGATTGCCTCCCGGGAAATTGCCGGGAATTTTTTTTCTCTCTGCCATACTCTTTTTTTATTTGGATTCCACCACCCTTGTCACTATGCCATCTGCCCAAAGTTCCTCCAAGCCGTAAAAAGACCTGAACTCCTCCTGGAATACATGGACCAGGATATCAAAAAAGTCGAGCAGAACCCACTGACTGTTCTGCCTTCCTTCCACGTGGTGGGCCCTGATGCCGCTTTCCTCTTTCAGTTTCTTTTCAATGGAATCGGTAATGGCACCCACCTGGGTATCTGATTCTCCGTGACAGATGATGAAACATTCGCAGATGGAATTCTCGACCTGGCGGAGATCGATGCTTACGATCTCATGCCCCTTCTTCTCCAGGATGGCTTCAATAATCATCTCCCTCAACTGCTCCACATTCTGTGATCCGCGTTCCGCCATCTGCTGTTTTGTTCACAAAGGTAATGAATTTAGCCTTTCACATTAATTTGGCTAAATTGTGGTTTATATCAGCATAGGGTCAAAAATTGTACCATGGAAATCCAATGGTTCCGGCATGACAAGCTTACATCCACCAACAGGCTGCTTTGGGAGATGCTCAAGCAGGAACATCCCAGTGAAGGAGTGGTAGTTATGGCTGATTATCAAGAAGCTGGCAAAGGATATGGGGACCATTCATGGCACAGTCGCGCCGGAGAAAATCTTTTGATGAGCCTCCTGTTGTTTCCTGCATTTTTGTCAGCCTCTCGCCAGTTTCAGCTGTCCCGGCTCATCTCGTTGGCCGTATGCGAGGTGCTGGATGGCCTGGGAGCTGAGTCATGGATCAAATGGCCCAACGACATTCTCTGCAAGGTCGGTAAGGTGGCTGGTTTGCTTCTGGAGCATGGTGTCTCAGGCGGGACCCTCTCCCATACCATTGCAGGAATTGGTCTGAACCTGAATCAGCGTGAATTTCCCGGATTTCCAATTCCTGCGAGCTCCCTCATCCTTGAAACCGGCAGGGAAACCGTTCCCCGGGACATTGCCGAGCTTCTGGTGCACAAGATCATGGACAGGTATCAAAAGCTCAGGGATGGAGAAGGGCAAGCACTGGAGGAGGAGTATCTGCACAGGCTATACCGGCTGGGGGAGCGATCGGTATTCGAGGCTGGAGGCGAGGTGTTTGATGGAAAAATCACAGGGATCAGCCCCTTTGGAGAACTCCTGGTTGAAAGGGAGGGAAAACAGCGTGCTTATGGCCATGGGGAGATCAGCCTGAAAATTCCCTGATCAGCTAAGATGTTCCCGCTGTTTCAGCCCCCGAAATCGAAGGTTTCGATTTTTCCCACAAGTCCGTCCACAAACTTTTTCAATGGACCCTTGATCATGGGAATGAGCATTTTATTCACCTGGGGTTCAATGGTGATTTTGATCCGTGTATCTTTTTCAGTCACAGATTTCA
>CBDTYO010000208.1:0-7380 GCA_965364615.1 uncultured Bacteroidia bacterium | reverse complement strand
AAGACTGCTGTCGGCAGGATATACTTCCTGAACACGCTCATCTTATTGCAGGGGCAGTTTCATGGCACAGCCGGTGTCGGTGATCCGATGGTACATCATAAGACCTTGTTTACACCCATTCCTCCTTCAGGATCTCCCCTTCCACTCCCACAATGACCGATTTGACGGGAACCTTCCGGGTGGCCTGTCCTGCGGCCACCTTCACCATTTGCAGCAAACCACCACAGCAGGGAACCTGCATCATCATCACCGTCAAGGTATTGATTTTTGCCTCATCGATCAAGGCCCGGATCTTGCTCACATATTCCTCCAGGCCCGAATCCAGCTTCGGACAGGCAATGGCCAGGTTTTTTCCTTTCAACCATCTGGAGTGGAAATTGCCCAGGGAGAAGGCCACGCAATCGGCTGCCAGCACCAGGTCGCACTCCTGGAAATAGGAAGCAGCCGGATTGATCAGGTGCATCTGCACCGGCCACTGGCGCAATTCTGAAGCCTGGTCGGCCTGTGCACCCCCGGCCATGGTAAAGGCTCCCGCAGCTGGGGCACCGCCACTTATTGCCGCTGAGCGGGGTGCAAAGGACCGCGCCTCGGATCCGGCGCAACCACAGGCCAGTTGTTCTTCTTCTACCCTGGCATTGTGTACCCTGCTGAGTACTTCCTGCAGTTTGAAAGAAAGGCTTGCCTCATGGGCCTTCAAATATGCGACTCCTTCCTTGAGAAATTCGGTCTCATTGTGTTCTTTCAGGTGCTGGAGATGCGCTACCACCGTATTTTCGCCCTTCTCCACCATGATCTCCATCACCTTGCTCTCGTTGTAGGGTTCGGCCTCTCTTTTCTCTATTTCAATGGCTCCCTGGGGACAGTGGCCCAGGCAGGCACCCAGTCCGTCGCACATCAGGTCGCTGATCAGCCTTGCTTTTCCGTCTATCATCTGCAGGGCCCCTTCGTGACAGGAGGGAATGCATTGTCCGCAACCGTCACATAAATCTTCGTCTATCTTAACCACTTCGCGTATCATGGGATTCAGTATTTGTTTAGTACAAATATGGAACAATGGGCCCCAAGAAGCAGTAACATATGTTACAGCCAGAACTTTTCGGGCCTGGAAATTGTTATATTTGACCGGCAGATCTAAAGTTTATTACATGTTGTACCAACCATTCCGGGCGAAAGTGCTTCCCCGATTTGCTGTATTTCTCCTTGTATCGTTCACATTCCTTGCCATAGTTTCCTGCGAAAAAAGGGAAGGTTTCGGCGGAACGGGTTCCATTTCTGGGAGCATCACCGAACAATTCTAT
The DNA here is from genome assembly GCA_965364615.1 of uncultured Bacteroidia bacterium. Classification (GTDB taxonomy): domain Bacteria; phylum Bacteroidota; class Bacteroidia; order Bacteroidales. The sequence goes on along the minus strand of CBDTYO010000208.1, from coordinate 6,082 downwards.
AACGATGATTTTTCCCTGCTTATCCATGAAAAACAAGCAGCGGACGAAGAAGTTTTTATCGTCTTTGGCGACGATAAGGGCTTGGGGAGCAGGGTCAGGACCAACCACCAGGGACAGTTCATGTTCAAGAATCTGTACCCGGGACAATATGAGGTATACTTCTTTTCGGAAGATTCGGCATCGATCCTGGATATGGATGTGGAAAGAACCAGGGAGGTAGATCTGGAAAGGGGAGAGGATCTGGATCTGGGGGAACTGGTGAAACTGAATGCCCTTGACTTTGATGACGGAACAGCCACCATCAGGGGGAGGGTGAAAGAGATCAACTATGTGGATGCATCCGCCTGGCCCAACCTGGTCATTGAAAATACCTATTATGTCCCCGAACAGGAGGTGTACCTGACGTACGGAAACCACACCTTCTATGATGAGCGGGTACGCACCCAGTATGACGGAAGCTTTGAGTTCGGGGGGCTTATTCCCGGCCAATACCTGATCTTCCTCTATTCGGATGATGTGACCGGAGAATCGGACAAAATAACCCGAAGCTTTGAAGTAAGCATCAGCAGCCTGGAACAGGTGGCGGACCTGGGAGAAATTGTAATCGAAAAATTATAAATTTGTGAATGATGATGAAAAGAATCTTACCCCTGGCGGGCATCCTGATGATGGTGGCAGGAACCGCATACGCCCAGGGCGCTAAAACCATCAAAGAGAAAAAGATTGCCGTCAAGACGGTCAACGAATATTTTATTGAAGAGGGACAGGATGAGCCGGTGGTGGAATCCATCGAGCGATACAACGAAGAAGGCCAAGTGGTGGAGTTGAAGGAGTTGAACCGCAAGGGGGAAATCAAGCGCTGGGAGAAATACCTCTACGACAAGGAAGGCAACCTGGTGGAAGAGCAATTCCTGGATACAAAGGGACGGGTTACCGAGACCGAGAAAAACCTTTACAAGGATGGACTGAGAATCGAAAAACAGTACTACAACTCCAGGGACAAACTGTATAAAAAAAAGGTCTACGTCTATGAATTCCACCAGTGAGATAGAGTCCATTCTCACCGGATATGAAGGCATATCTTTGGAAGAGGTGAACCGTGCCAGCCTCATGCGAAGAAAGGACAATAAATACCTTTTCAGCGTGCAACACCTTCCTGCCCTGCTTTCTTTGGTAAAAAATGATTATCGAGTATTGGATATCGACGGGTACCGGGCCCAGCACTACCATACCCGATATTTTGATACCGATGGACACGAGATGTACTTCAAGCACCATCGCGGCATGGCCAACCGGCACAAGGTCCGCATCAGGCGATATGGGGCTTCAGACCTGCATTTTTTGGAAGTAAAGTTTAAAAATGCCAAGGGGGTGACCAACAAAAAGCGGGTCCGGACCGATGACATGGACCATTCGACCCTCCTGAAGCAACAGGAATTTCTGCTTTCCTATTCACCCTATGCAGGGGAGGATATAGCTCCCACCATGGAGAATACGTTTTACAGGATTACCCTGGTAAATCAGAGCCAGACCGAACGGGTCACCCTGGACCATGACCTGCGCTTTTCCAGCAAACACAACGACGAAGAACTTTCCCTGCCGGGAGTTGCCATTGCAGAGATCAAATACGAAGGCTTCCTCACAGGTTCATCCATGCACGCAGCCATGCGAAAATTGCAGATCTCCACGAGCCGCTTCAGCAAATATGCCATCGGGATGGCCCTGCTGCATGCCGAGTTGAAGCAAAACCGCTTTAAGGGCCGGGTGCGCAAGGTGCACCAGATCAACGACGACTACCAACCAACCAAAAAACTTTCAAAACATGCCTGAATTTCTGAACATTGAACTAATGAACTGGGAGGACTTCTGGGACCTGATTATCAAAGCGGTCTTCAATACCCTGGTGGTTCTCTACCTGGTCAGGGTCCTTTATTACAAGGTTACCCCCAGAAAGGATTTCCTCTTTACCTACATCATGATCAGCCAGGTGGTGTATTTCATGCTGATGCTGCTGGAGAACGTGGGCGTCAATTTGGGTTTTGCCCTGGGACTCTTTGCTATTTTTGGCATGCTCAGGTACCGGACCCGGCAAATCCCCATCCGGGAAATGACCTACCTCTTCCTGGTGATCGGGGTATCGGTGATCAACGCCCTGGCCAACCGGAGGGTCAGCTATGCGGAACTGGTGCTGACCAATCTGGTGGTGGTTGCGGTGACCTATCTGCTGGAGCGCAAATTCCTGCTGAAACATGAATCCAAGAGGGAGATCAATTATGAGAAGGTGGATCTGATCAAACCCGAGAACAGGGAGGAACTGGTCCGCGACCTGGAGGAACGCACCGGCTTGCAGATAAACCGGGTGGAGATAGGCAGGGTGGATTACCTGAGGGATTCGGCCAGGGTCTATATCTACTTTTTTGAGAGTGAAAAATTGGGTTCCCTCGGAGAAGATAACTATGCGGCAGGCGGGGATGACGATGACGACTAGACGAGGTATATTCCACCCCATCATTATTTTTCTTCTTTTAATGGGTCCCGGCGACCTGTTGGGACAGAACAGTGATTTTCAGAGTTGGTGGGAATTTGAATTTGACTACTCTCTGAGTGACTCGTGGCAATTGGAAGGGGAGCTGGAACAGCGCTTTAAAAATAACAGCACGCAGTACAACCGCACCCTGCTCACCCTGGGTGCGGAATACGATGCGGCAAAATGGCTGAGCCTCGGGGGGGCAGCCAGGGCAGTGCTTGTGGCTGACCAGGATGGACAGGTCCAACCCAGGTACAGGATCCATTTCCAGGCCACCGGCTCTTACGATCTATCCGGCTTCACCTTTTCCTTGCGGACCCGGATACAATATGGCTTTGAAGATTTCCTGTATTTCACCGATCTCAGGGACAATTCACTGATCAGCAGGAACAGGCTGAAGGGACAGTATCACATTTTTGGAACGAAATTCGACCTCTTTGCCTCCCTGGAGAGCTGGCACAATTTAAGCAAATTGCCCGATCCGGCTTTTCGGAATATGAGGTATTCGGCCGGTCTCAGGTACGGCCTGAACTTCAGATCAGCTTTCGGCCTCCGGTACATTTTTGAGGATGAATTCAATGTGAACAATCCCGACAGGCTGCACATATTGGTGCTCAGCTTCGATCACAGTTTCTAGCGGACTATTCCCGGATCATTTTGCACACAACCCGTTCCTGGGTTTCATTGGTGATCTCCAGGGTATACATGCCCCTGGACAAAAAGGACAGGTCGGGCAGGGCATAGGCATATTCTCCGGCAGCATAATCCGCCACCGATTGAAAGACCATCTTTCCGGCCATATCAAAAACACGTATGCTTAGCTCCGATCCCGAGAAACCGTTCAGGTCCACATAAGCGTGTGAAAGGTCAGAAGGATTGGGATATACCCTGGCGGAGGGAAGTGGGATGGCCCGATCCTGATCCTCGGAAAGGGGCCAGCATGCCCCACCCCATTTGGAGTCGAGCCATTGCAGGCGGTCGTCGATCCAGTTGCGCAGGAACCACTCCTCATTGCTGTAAGTGTTCCCCACATAGCTGTTGGGCCAGACATAGGTTTCCAGGATGGGCCAGCGTTGAAAATTTCTGGAGACGGAGGCTCCCATGACCTGCAGGGTGCTGTCGATGAGCCCGTGGAGTCGATCGCTGCTGAGCACCGTGGCGTAAAGCTCGTCCCACCTGCACTGGAGCTCCCGCCTGAACCAGAGATCCTCCATGACCCTGGGCCACCAGTAGATGGTGATGGGGATGGTGTGCACCCAGTTTTCAGGTTCCTGCACATCCAGCAGAAAATCGCTGTTCCCAAAGGTGAGGTTGTAGTCCCAGGGAGGACCTGTGACCAGTTTGCCTCCGTCCGAGTCCTTCTGCTTGTAAAAATAATGACTGAGCCTGAAGGCATCCACATCCTTGGTAAACTCGTTCAGGATGGTCAGATCCAGGAAGGAAGGCATGTCGAGGTAGGCCCGGTAGCCCGTTTGGGGATCCTTGAAATGTTTGGAAACCAGTGCAGTTTCAAATGCCAGCAGGTGGTCCCGGATATACTGACGTTGTATTTCGTTCAGCTCCTCATACTTCGGATCAAAGTACTGGTAGGTGACTTGCTCGTAGTCAGGTTCGGTGGGCATCACCGGGGATTTCCAGTACTCATAATCGGGCATGCCCGTGGTCTTATCGATGCGCAACAGGTACCCCCCGGTCAGTTCATTCCCGCTGATATCGCCGGGCAACAATTTGGCCATATCCACCCGGTTCTGGTCCCGTTTGATCTTTTCGGTGAGGATGTAAATCCCTTTGTAGTCATCGTTGACCACCACTTCCACAAAGCGTGTGCGGGGAGCATAATGTCCCATCTGCTCAAACAAACCATAGCTCAATACATTGCGGATCAAGCTTTTATCTCCGTAAGGACCATAAAGCACCCAGTCATTTTCCACGGGCAATCCCAGCAGGCTTACATTGTTGTTTTCACCGGTGGCGGTCTGGGTTTCCAGGCTGTAAGATTTCTTCGGATAAAAATACTGGGAGGATTCTCCCCTGAGCTCTATGGAGATCTGCCCATCATAGCCATTGCCCGGGTCATCCGCCCCGTTGTAAATTCTGCTTCCGTTGTCGACCAGCTTCATGTGGGCAGTGATCCTGGGTTCGTTGGGAATGGGTTGTCCGCCAGTCTGGATCACCACTAGGGGGAGCAGTGTACTGTCGAAAGTGAAAGGCGGGGTGAACCAGGCGGGGGTGGGGGAGAAATAGCTGCCTGCCACATTGATCCCTGCGTGCAGGTAGGGATTGGAAGAGAGGTCGGAAGAGGTGATGGACTCATTATGGACCTCAAGGGCCAGGATATTGGTTCCAGCGGTCAGAAGGTTTAGCACCCCTTCCTCCAGCAGGAAACGCTCCGGAATCTGACCCTGGTAGAGCGTGGCCTCATGCAAACCATCCGATGGTTGGTCCCAGCTGGTGGGAGAGCCTGCTTCGCCCATGTTGAAGCGAGCCAGTTCCGTGCCATTCAGATAGGCCACAAAGCCATCGTCAAAGTCCATGTCCAGGATCAGTCCTGCCAGGATATCCGGGTTGGTCAGGGTGAATTCATAGCGGCAATATACCGACAGGGCCTGGGAGATGACGGTATTGTCGTCTCCGTCTCCGTATCCTACACCCCCTGTGGCCTGGGTCCATGCAGCATCGTCAAAGCCTGGATCTATCCAGCCGGCAGCCACCGGGGCGGACGGGACAAGGTAGCTGCATGCCATGCCCGGTGAGAGGAGGGTCTCCCAGTGATCAATATTCTGGCCCAGAATCCCCGGGCTAAGCGCAAGAAATCCCAGGAGGGCTGTCCAGAGGGTACTTTGTCGTCTATTCAAAATCCAATACATTGTGCGATTACATGAAGGACAAAGATAATCTTCATAAGGTTGTATGTTCATCTTCCCCAATTTTTCTTCCGGGGAAAGCGTATATTTGGGAATGGCAGAGCTGGACGATCATATGCTTGAAATGCTGCGGGACTGTTCCTTGTTTAAAGGGATGGGTGCGGGGGAGATTGCCGAGGCATTATCAGCTTCCTCGGCGAGGATCAGGACCTTTCCCACAGGTAAACTGTTAGCGCAGGCGGGTGAGGAAGTCCACCATCTTCAGATCGTGCTGGAGGGAAGTGTGAAGGGCGAGATGGTCGATTACACGGGCAAGGTCATCAAAATCGAGGATATCCATCCCCCACGTCCGCTGGCTCCTGCCTTTCTTTTTGGTTCTCAGAACCGTTACCCCGTCAACATTACAGCCGGAGGAGATGTGAAGGTGCTTTCCATTCCCAGGGACAGGTTTTTGGAGCTCCTGCAAAACAGCAGGCCCGTGCTGGTGAATTTTGTGGATATTGTCTCCAACCGGGGACAGTTCCTGTCCAGCAAAATCAAATTTCTTTCTTTCACCACCATCAAAGGGAAGCTGGCCCAGTTCCTGCTCGACCTGAGCCGCAAATCAGGGTCCCTGCAGGTGAAGCTGCCCGGCTCCCAGGCCCAGTTAAGCGAATTGTTCGGGGTGACGCGTCCCTCCCTGGGAAGGGCC
>CBDTYO010000207.1:0-7383 GCA_965364615.1 uncultured Bacteroidia bacterium | reverse complement strand
CTGAGGTCGTTGGGGACAATCTGGTGGTGGAAATTGATACATTTAACGATCAGGTGTTATTTAAGGATACCTGGCTGTATTTTGGTCCTGAAGCCGACATCCCTCATGCTTATGATCACTACGATTACTATGAAGCTGCTGACCCATTGCCTGGATCGCTCAGCTTTACCATCCCTTTGACCCCTTAACACAAGCAATAGCCGCTTGAATTGTCAGTTGAAATGCCGCCTCATTCTCACCAGAGAGGCGGTATTTTTATCTTTGGCATGCTTGGATTTTGAGGAGTTTGTGTCTTCTGGGGGCCATGAAGCAAAATAGAGCCATCATGTTCCTGGCCCTGCTGCTGACCGCCCGCAAGTCCTGAATCAGCCAGGCGAAGATCCTCCGGCCCTGCAGAGATACTGTCAGTGAAGTTGTACTTTGCTCAGTCGCCCACTGCTTCCAGGAAATTTTCCCTGGCTTTTTTCAGGGCGGAATCGATCCCCTGGGGTTTCTTTCCCCCGGCGGTGGCGAAAAAGGGCTGTCCGCCTCCGCCGCCCTGAATTTCCAGGGCTGCTTCGCGGATCATGGAAGAGGCATTGAGCCCGTAGGTTTTGATGGCCACATCCGAAAGCATGATGGCCAGGTGGGCTTTTCCCTCCACTTCGGCCCCCAGGATCAGGCAAACCTTGGGATACCTGGAACGGACCCGGAAGGCCAGGTCCCTTAAAAGGGCCGGATTGTCCACTTCAATCCTGGAGGTGGCCAGGGCTACATCGCCCACCCGTTCCATCTTTTCCTCCAGTTGTTTGGCCACCACTGCCAGCATATTCTGCTGGAACCTGTCTATCTGTTTGGAGAGTTTGCCATGTTCGTCGAGCACCGAACGAACCGCTTTCACCAGGTCCTTCTGGTTTTCGAAGGAGCCGGCAATCTGCCTGACGATCTCCAGGTGCTCGTCGATGTAACGCTCAGCCACCTCCCCGGTGACAGCCTCGATGCGCCTGATCCCGGCAGCAATGGACGATTCCCTGATGATCCTGAAGATGCCGATCTGTCCGGTGGCTTCCACATGGGTACCCCCGCAGAGTTCCAGGGTGTCGCCAAAGCGGATTACCCGGACGGCATCTCCGTATTTTTCTCCGAAAAGGGCCAGGGCACCCATCTCCCTGGCCTGGCTCATGGGGATCTCCCGGTGTTCTTCCCGGGGACTGTTCAGGCGGATCATCGCATTCACCATGTGTTCCACCTTACGCAGTTCTTCTTCGGAGACTTTCTGGAAATGGCTGAAGTCGAAACGCAGGTAATCGGGTTCCACCAGCGATCCTTTCTGCTCCACATGTTGTCCCAGGACCTCCCTCAATGCATGGTGCAGTAGGTGGGTGGCCGTATGGTTATTGGCGGTGCGGATCCTCCGGTCGTGGTCCACCCTGGCCGTAAAGACAGCCGTGGGATCGGAGGGCAGTTTGTGGGTTACATGGATGATCAGCTCGTTTTCCTTGCGGGTATCCACGATCTCTATTTTCTCCTTTTCGTTCTCAATGACTCCCCGGTCTCCCACCTGTCCGCCGCTCTCGGCATAGAAGGGAGTCAGGTTAAATACCAGGTGGTATTGTTCCCTTTTCTTGCTGACCACCTTTCTGTAACGGACAATCTTTACTTCTGCGGAAAGCCATTCATAGCCCACAAACTCCTCGGCATCATCGTCCAGCAGGACCGTCCAGTCGCCTGATTCGCTCTCGGCAGCTTTTTTGGAGCGTTTCTTCTGTGCATCCATTTCAGCCAGAAACTCCTCCCGGTTCACCTGCATGCCCTGCTCGTGGAGGATCAGTTCGGTCAGGTCCAGGGGAAATCCGAATGTGTCATAGAGGGTGAAGACCTCTTTTCCCCCTATGGTGGTGTTCTTTTCCTTCCGGGCTTTTTCCACCAGTTGATCCAGCAAACGCATGCCGGTTTCAAGGGTGGAGAGAAAAGACTGTTCCTCCTCCCTGATCACGCGCCGGATCAGATCCTGTTGTGCATTCAGTTCGGGGAAGGCGGTGCCCATGGTACGTGCCAGCACCGGAACCAGTGTATGCATGAAGGGTTCTTTCTGGTCCAGGTAGGTATATCCATAGCGGACAGCTCTCCGGAGTATCCTGCGGATCACATACCCAGCCTTGTTGTTGGAAGGCAGCTGACCATCAGCAATGGAAAAAGATATGGCCCTCAGGTGGTCGGCCACCACACGCATGGCCACATCCGAAGCATGGTCTGCCCCGTATTTCCTACCGGATAGGCCGGCAATCTCCTGGATAATGGGCTGAAAAATGTCGGTATCGTAGCTGGATTGTTTTTGCTGAAGGGCCATGCACAGTCGCTCAAAGCCCATTCCCGTATCCACATGTTTGTCCGGAAGGGCCACTAGTGCTCCGTCCGATTTGCGGTTGAACTGGATAAAGACCAGGTTCCAGATCTCAAGGACCAGGGGATGATCGCGGTTCACCAGGTCTGTTCCGGGGACCTTCTTCCGGTCGGCCTCGTTTCTCAGGTCCAGGTGAATCTCCGAGCAGGGTCCGCAGGGACCGGTGTCGCCCATTTCCCAGAAGTTGTCTTTTTTTGATCCATCCAGAATGCGGTAGGGGGGAAGAAATTCCCTCCAGCAGTCGTAGGCTTCCTGGTCTCGTTCCACGCCGTCCCTGGGATCTCCCTCAAAAATAGTGACATAAATGCGGTCGGGATGTATTTTCATCCTTTCGGTCAGGAATTCCCAGGCCCACTGTATGGCTTCCTTCTTAAAATAGTCCCCGAAGGACCAGTTGCCCAGCATTTCGAACATGGTATGGTGATAGGTGTCGTGACCCACTTCCTCCAGGTCGTTGTGCTTCCCGGTCACCCTCAGACACTTCTGAGTATCAGTCACTCTGGATTGATCAGGCTTGCGGGTTCCAAGGAAATAATCCTTGAACTGATTCATCCCGGCATTGGTAAACATCAGGGTGGGATCGTTTTTGAGCACCATGGGAGCAGAGGGGAGAATGCGGTGCTTTTTCTCCTTAAAAAAATCCAAAAATGCCTGCCTGATCTCCTGTGATGTCATGTTTTACTGGTGTTTTAAATTAAAAAAAGGTAACCCGGGAGGGCAAATTTCGTAAAAAAAACCCGTAGGCAGCATAAAAATATTTTATTTGACTAATAGTTGGGATATTAACAGTCATTTTTTATTTTTAGCCCCCAATAAGCGCAAATGTTTGTAAGAAAATACCATATAAATCCAGAAACACTTCGTTATGAGCGAGTTAGATCAACTCGCAAGCAAAGGGTGCGATTTCTGGTGAGTATTAGCCTGGGCCTGATTGCCCTGGCCATTTTGATGAGATTCGGATTTGAACGCTCTTTTCCTACTCCCCGTCAGATTATTTATCATAAAGAAAACAAGATTCTTCGCACAGAATTATCCAGCCTGAATGCGGAATTACAGGAAGTTGAATCCCAACTTGCTGAACTCAGGGACAGGGATGACCGGTTTTATCGTGCCATTCTCAGTCTCGATCCCGTGCCCGCTTCCATGCGGAGCGTCGGTACCGGAGGTTCTCAACGGGGACTTGTCCTGCAGAACATGAGGGATCCTGGCATGGTCCGTGAGGTGAGCCAGCGGATTGAAAAGATCTCCAACAAAATGCGGATACAATCCAGCAGCCTTGATCGTGTATATAAGGAGGCCATAGACAACCAGCACTTCCTGGCCTGTAAACCCTCCATCAATCCCATTTCTCCCGGCGATCCCACCTGGCTTACCTCCAGCTACGGATTCCGGATAGATCCCTTTTCCAAAAAACGCGCCGCACATCACGGAATTGACCTGGCAGGTCCCCTGGGCCTTGATATACACTGCACAGGCGAGGGCACCGTCACCATCGCACATGTGAGCAGGCATGGGTATGGCAAGGAAGTGGTGGTTGATCATGGCTTTGGATTTACCTCCAGGTATGCACACCTGGAAGATATTCACGTGAAGGTGGGACAGAAACTGAAACGTGGGGAAGTGATTGGAACCCTCGGTAACACAGGGAGATCCACAGGTCCGCACCTGCATTACGAGATCCGGAAGAACGGACATCCCGTGAATCCCATGTATTTCTTTTACGAGAATTTGTCAGCTGGGGAATACTCATTGTTAGCATCAAGGGCCAATATGTCAGTAAATCCCTATGCTCCAAGTGCCATGAGCCAGAAATAATTTCTATTTTTGCACGAAATTGTTTCCTCAGTTTTGTGTGAATGGCAAAATCACAGTTTAAATACAATCCGGAAGACCTGAATTACGACAGGTTGGACGATAGCCTGAATGCCCGCATTTGGCGAATTGCGGCTTATGTGGGCGCCGTGGTGGTGCTGGCAGTATTGCTGAATGTGGTGTATTCCCTGTTTTTTGACACCCCCCGTGAACGGCAGATCCGCAATGAGAACAGGATGCTGCTTGAACAGTATGATGCGCTCAGCCAGAGAAAGCAGGTCGTGGATACTGTGATGCAGGAGGTGCAGCGCATTGACAAGGACATATACCGGGTGATTTTTGAAACAGAGCCGGTGGAGGTGGAAACGGGTCCTTCCACCGGGCTGAGCTTCCAAAAACTGCTCCGGACCTCCAATGAGGAGATTGTCACCAGTTCCGCTTACAAAGTGGATTCCCTGATGAAACAGGACAGTCTCACTGCGACCCAGTACGACATGCTGATCATCAAGGGGGAAAACAAGGCAGAAATGCTGCCCAATTTCCCTGCCATTCAGCCCATCGAGAACCCGGACCTGACCCTGGTGGCTTCCGGTTTCGGCCACCGCATTCATCCCATCTACAAGATTCCAAAAATGCATACGGGGATAGACTTTTCCGCGCCCATTGGCACCCCCGTGTATGCCACAGGAAATGGGGTGGTGAAGCTTGTCACCCGTTCGGAGCGCGGACTCGGGAACCAGATTCTCATTGATCATGGCTACGGCTATGAGACCCTCTATGCATGCATGGATGAAGTGAATGTGAGAAACGGACAAGAGGTAAAACGCGGGGATTTGATCGGGACAGTGGGGGATTCAGGCCTGAGCGTTGCACCTCATCTCCATTATGAGGTGCACCTGGATGGTGAAGCCATGAATCCCATCAATTATTTTTTCCTGGAACTTTCACCGGCAGACTATGACCGGCTGATCTTGATTTCTAAGATGTCGGGACAGTCATTTGATTAATTATTTTATATATTGCATCACAGTATGGAGAGATTTCGTTTTGACCCTGAAACCCTGTCTTATCAAAAAATTGAATACCCTGGCAAGCGTAAACTGCTTCATTTTCTGGCATTTGCAAGTCTGGTTCTCTCCGTCTCCATAGGCCTCCTCATATTCAGGGATACCCAGCTCCGGACCCACCGGGCCGAAAATCTGATGGCCGAACAGCAACAGGTCATTTATGAACTGGACCTGATGAATCGCGATATGAAGCAGCATGATCAAAGGCTTCAACAGGTCGCATTCAATGACGATCATATTTACCGGGTCTACTTTGGAGTGGATCCCCTTCCTTCTTCCAAAAGGCGCGTGGGTGTGGGAGGAAGCGTGAATTACGACTGGTTGCAGCAGCACAAGCATGCCGGTCTTTTAAGGCGTACCTACCAGAACATTGAGCTGATAGAACGCAAACTGGTGATGCAATCCTCTTCTTTTGAAGATGTCATTAACCTGGCATGGAGCAAGGAGGAGTGGATGGCCGCGCGGCCCGCCATTCAGCCGGTGAGCATGAAGGACCTCACCCGTTTCGGCTCCTCCTTCGGAAGGCGTTTCCATCCCATACTGAAAGTGATCAGGCCCCATGAAGGCATTGATCTCACAGCCCCCAGAGGAACCCCCATATATGCCACCGCTGACGGAAAAGTAGTGCAGGCGGGATACCGCGAAGGCGGTTTTGGTAAAAAGGTCCTGATCGATCATGGCCATGGCTTCCGAACCGTCTATGGGCACTGCGATGAGGTATTGGTGGAACCCGGGCAAGAGGTAAGCCGGGGTGAGGTCATCGCCACGGTGGGCAGTACCGGACTTTCCAAGTCGCCCCACCTCCATTACGAAGTGCATGTGAACGGAAGGCCCGTCAATCCCATTAACTACTATGCCACCGATTTATCGCCCCGTGAGTATGATCTGATGATCGAAATGCTTTCGCAGGCAGATCCCTCTTTTGATATTAACTGACAGAAGCTTCCCCATGAGGCTCATTTTGGCAGGCTTGGTTTTATGTGTTGCCCTGGGCCTACAGGCACAGGATTCACCTCCGGATACCCTGGTCCGCCGTTCCCCTGTTTTCCTTCCGGCCCCTTTCCCGGAGATGTGGACCCAGGACAGCCTGAGGCATGCTGCTGAGCTTCAGGCATTGGAGGAGGCGCAGGCCTTAAGGGATTCCCTGGCGGTGGCCGACTCCATTGCCGCAGCCCTGGCCGATTCCCTTTGGTGGAGCTACCTCTACCGGGATCCGGCTTTGGAGAAAAAGCCTTTGTGCATCATCGGTACCGGTGATATCATGCTGGGAACCAACTATCCCAAGGAAAGCTACCTTCCCCCCGGCGGAGATTGCTCGCCGCTCCTCCGGCCCGTGCATCATGTGCTGCAATCGGGCGATCTGCTTTTCGGGAACCTGGAAGGGATTTTCTGTGACGACGGCGGGACCCCAAAAAACTGCAAGGACCCCAATACCTGTTATGTTTTCAGGATGCCGGACCATTTTCTTTCCTGCGTGCTGGAAGCAGGTTACCATGTCCTCAGTGTGGCCAACAACCATGTGAACGACTTCGGACCCCGGGGAAGGGCCTACACGGCTGCCCTGCTTGATTCGTCCGGGGTGGCCTTTGCAGGTTTCCTCAGTCACCCCTGGACCCTGTTTGAGAAGGGGGGCATCACCTACGGATTCGCAGCCTTTGCACCCAACCGGGGGACCATGGACCTTCTGGATTACGAGGGTGCTGCGGAGATCACCCGAAAACTTGATTCGATGGCCGATGTGGTGATAATTTCCTTTCATGGAGGGGGCGAAGGAAAAGATCACCAGCATGTGGTACGCGGCGACGAAGTCTACCTGGGCGCCAACCGGGGCAATGTATACCGCTTTGCCCACACGGTGGTGGATGCGGGGGCCGATGTGGTATTCGGCCATGGACCGCATGTGACCCGGGCGGTGGAATTGTACGAGGAGCGACTGATTTGCTACAGCCTGGGAAATTTTGCCACCTACCGCCGTTTCAACCTGAGCGGACCCAACGGCATAGCACCCATTATGAAGGTAAGGACCGACCGGAAGGGCCGGTTCATTTCCGGCGAAGTGGTTCCCATTTATCAACCGGGTGAAGGCGGCCCCAGGCCGGACCCTGAGGGAAGGGCGGTAAG
>CBDTYO010000206.1:0-7384 GCA_965364615.1 uncultured Bacteroidia bacterium | reverse complement strand
GGATCGAAGCATTGTTCCCGGGGTAGTGGACAAACCCGTGTCTGTGGATATTCGCAGCTTCGGGATACGAACCCCCATCTGTTCTGCTGAGGACCCTTCTTACGGAATCATCGGAATATTCCACATTCTGCCACCGGCCCTTGCCTGGCTATGGCGCCTGGTTGCACCACGCGGACACAACAATCCAAGCATTGTATCATCTGCGGGTATGCAGAGCGAAGGAGTGGGTTCATTCTGGCCTTTTGCCACCGGCAAACGGGTAGCCCATGCCAATATGCTGCTTAAGCAGATCATCGAAACACCAAGAACCAACTTCACCCTTGTTCCGAATCAGAATATCGGGGTTTGGAAGGTGGGATTCAACCCTCAGCCCCTGAGGCGGAAATCCCTCACCCGCCGCGGCGTAGCCAGGTTGCGGAGCGATCAGATCCAGCCGGCCCGCTGTGCACTGTTGGGATATGAACTGAACTACCTGACCCTCGAAGGGTCAAAGATCCCTTCCAGGTTCCTGAAGGTTTACAAGCAAAAGGAAGTTGGGTTCGAAGGTTATGATGCCGGGGCTGAACAACTCAGGAAGTTTTTCAAACAGGAACTTCAGCGTTACCTTACACCCGACCTTCTGCAGACCGGTAAGAGAATCATTGATGCCTGTCTTTCAGATGCAACCACAGAAGAGTACAATGCACTTGTCCCCATGAGTTACCAGTACAGTTTTAATAATATGGAGTCCTTCGAACGGGGCCAGGAATTTATCGACCCATAATGCCAAAAACAATGGTGGCAGCACCTGTACCCAACCGGGTACAACTGGCCTTTCATGACCTGATACTCTGAAGGGCTTGTTTGTTGGCGAAGCCTGGACCGGATTGAAGAGGGAAACGGCAATGCAGCGCATTGCCCGGAAATTGAGGTAATCGTACGGGACGGCAAACAGGCGCTTACATTTGTCCTGCCGGATGACAGCGATCAGCATTTACATTGTACATCAGGGAGATGCAATCATGCATACCGGGGTGGTGAGATAAATATGTTAAAACCAGCCCATCCCACTTGACTTTCCCCCGTTTATTTGTTAAATTTGTTTACTCTTAAAAGAGAATGATTCTCCTTAGAGATTGACACAACATGACAATTGGCATTACTCAGATCAAAAACAGACTGGTTGAAAAAGGCTTGAAAGTCACACCCCAAAGAATTGCCATCCTCGACGCCATTTACTCCCTGAACAATCATCCGACAGCTGAAATGATCATGGATTATATTAAGGACACACATCCGGGTGTTTCTTCAGCCACCATCTATAAAGTTTTGGATGCCCTGGTAGATAAACAACTTATCAGGAGGGTAAAAACCGAGAAGGAAATAAAAAGGTATGATGGGATACTGAAGAACCACCATCATTTATATAGCACGAAATCACAGGAGATCAGGGATTACATGAATGAAGAACTGGATGAATTGCTGGACTCCTATTTCCGGAAGCACGGCATTGATGATTTCGAAATCGAGGAAATCAACCTTCAGATAAACGGACAATTCCTATCGGGAAGAAGAAATAGATCTCAGTAAAAACGATCGCAATATTCACCTAAAATAACAGATCATGGAACACAGAAAACTCCTTGGCACCACAAACCGCGAATGGTGGCCCAATAAGCTTGATTTAGATATTCTGCGCCAGCATTCTTCCCTTTCCAATCCCATGGAAGAAGAGTTCAACTATGCAGAGGAATTTAAGACCCTGGACCTGAAAGCAGTGAAGAAAGACATCCTGGAGCTCATGACCAAGTCACAGGATTGGTGGCCGGCAGATTACGGACACTATGGCCCTCTTTTCATACGGATGACCTGGCATAGTGCAGGCACCTATCGGATTGCCGATGGCCGTGGAGGCGGAGGCACCGGAAATCAACGCTTTGCCCCGCTCAACAGTTGGCCCGATAATGTAAACCTTGATAAAGCACGGCTCCTGCTCTGGCCTGTAAAACAAAAATACGGAAAGAAACTCTCGTGGGCCGATCTCATGATCCTGGCCGGAAACGTGGCCCTGGAATCCATGGGCTTTAAGACCTTCGGCTTTGGGGGCGGCCGTGAAGATATTTGGGAACCGGAGAAGGATATCAACTGGGGCCCGGAGCAGGAATGGCTGGCCGATGAGCGGCACGATGCAGACGGCAACCTGGAAGGGCGCCTTGCAGCGGATCACATGGGGCTGATCTATGTGAATCCTGAAGGCCCCAATGGCGAACCCGATCCCGCAAAATCTGCCCAATACATTCGACAGTCTTTCAGACGGATGGCCATGAACGATGAAGAAACCGTGGCACTGATTGCCGGCGGGCACACCTTTGGCAAGGTGCACGGCGCCGGTCCTGAAAAGCACCTGGGACCGGATCCGGAAGCGGCACCCATTGAAAAGCAGGGTCTTGGCTGGGAAAGCACCTATGGCACCGGGAAAGGACCCGATACCATTACCAGTGGTCTGGAAGGGGCATGGACCAGCAAGCCCATCGAATGGGACATGGGGTATTTTGATAACCTGTTTAACTACGAATGGGTGTTGACCAAGAGCCCTGCAGGAAAACATCAGTGGACTCCCAAGGAAGAGTCTGCCAAGGGAACAGTACCTGATGCGCATGATCCGAACAAGAGACATGCCCCCATGATGCTTACTACAGACCTGGCTTTGAAAGCAGATCCTGAATACGAAAAGATTTCCAGAAGATTCCACAAGAATCCGGAGGAATTTGCAGACGCTTTCGCCAAGGCCTGGTTTAAACTCGTGCATCGCGATATGGGACCCAAGTCCCGTTACCTGGGTCCCGAAGTACCGGAGGAAGAATTCATCTGGCAGGACCCCATTCCGGAGCTGAAGCATGAGGTCATCAACGGCCAGGATATCAAAGCACTGAAAAAAAACATACTGGATTCAGGATTGACCGTATCTGAACTGGTTTCGGCCGCCTGGTCGTCTGCATCCACCTTCCGGGGTTCTGACTGGCGGGGAGGGGCCAATGGTGGCCGGGTAAGACTGGCTCCTCAAATAGACTGGGAAGTAAATATTCCGGATCAGCTGAAGAAGGTAATTGGCACCCTGGAGGGTATTCAGAAAGACTTCAATGATGCCCAGCAGGGAAACAAGCAGGTGTCCATAGCAGATTTGATCGTCCTGGGTGGATGCGCGGGCATCGAGCAAGCCGCAAAGAAAGCCGGCCATGATGTGGAGGTGCCCTTTACCCCGGGTCGGACCGACGCCTCACTGGAGCAAACAGATGTAGAATCATTTGCTGTCCTGGAGCCCAGGGCTGACGGCTTCCGCAATTACATAAAGAGCCTTCACAGGCCCACTCCCAGTGCGGAGGAAATGTTGGTGGACCGGGCACAGCTCCTGACCCTGACAGCGCCTGAGATGACAGTGCTCCTGGGGGGTATGCGCGTCCTGGATACAAACTTTGATCAGTCCTCCCACGGCGTATTCACCAAGCGTCCGGGAACACTCACCAACGACTTTTTTCTCAATCTGCTCGATCTGGGTACGACCTGGAAGGCGACTTCGGATTCAGAAGAACTGTTTGAGGGTCACGATCGTGCAAGCGGGGAACTCAAGTGGACCGCTACGCGGGTTGATCTCATATTCGGTTCTAACTCAGAACTCCGGGCACTCGCAGAAGTCTACGGGAGCAAGGACGCTCAGGGGAAATTCGTGAAGGACTTTGTGGCGGCCTGGGACAAGGTGATGAACCTTGACCGCTTCGACCTTGCATGAGACTTTTGTAGATAAATCATGTTTATTAACCCTAACAACACATGAAGGAAAAAAGTGTAGAATTATTGAATAAAGCAGTGGCGGATGAACTCACAGCGGTTCACCAGTACATGTATTTTCACTTCCATTGCGACGATCAGGGATATGACCTGCTGGCAGGTTTGTTTAAACGTACAGCCATTGAAGAGATGCTGCACATTGAAAAGCTGGCCGAACGGATCATTTTCCTCAAAGGAGATGTTCAAATGACCGCCTCCGGTGAAGTGGAAAAGGTCCAGGATGTGAAAGCCATGCTGGAGATGGCCAGGGATATGGAAACCTCCAGTGCCAATGACTATAATCAATGGGCCATCGAATGTTCCAACCATGCTGATTCTGTTTCCAAGACCTTGTTTGAAGAATTGGTGGTGGATGAAGAAAGGCATTTCGACCAGTACGATGTGGAGATGGACAACCTGGAGAGATTCGGATTGAATTACCTGGCCCTGCAATCCATTGAGCGCAGCAAGAACCTGGCTGCAGGAAAACCCCCGGCAGAGTAAGCTGGACCAGCCATGCATTGATCCCCTGAACAACTCAGGGGATCTTTTTTGACTCTACCAGATCATCTGAACGAGCAGGTAGATCCCGATCCCGATGAAGAGGACGGCAAGCACCTTTCTGAACCAGAATTCAAAGGATTTCAGGCTGTTGAACATTCTTCCCACCCCGGAAACGGTAAAGGCCAGCAACCAGGCAAAGATCACCACCGGGATACCTGCTGCCAGGGAATATGCCAGGCTGAGCCAGGGGGAGGAATGGGCAATGACCAGCGGCATCAGCATTCCAAAATAAAGCATCCCGCTGTAGGGACAGAACCCAAGGGCAAAGACCAGTCCCAACAAAAATGAATCCCATGCCCTGAACGATTTCCGGTTCTGAAATCTTTGGGTGATCCTGGTGAAGACCGGAAAATCAATGCGGAATATGCCGAGCATGTATATGCCTATCAACAGCAGCAGGGGACCGATGATCCACTCAGAGTATTGCTGAAAGACCGTTGATAATTTGAATTGATCGGCACCCACATAGAGGATCATCGCCAGCCCCGAATAGGCAGTCATGGTGCCCAGGGCATAAAAGACCCCATTGGCGAATATTCTTTGCCGCCGGCCAAGATCTTTTCCTATATAACCCATGGCCGTAATATTGATGGTCATGGGGCAGGGAGCGATGGCGGTCAGCAATCCCAGCAGAAGGGCCGAAATCAAAGGACCCTGGGCATTGGCATAAAGTTCCGTCAGGAAGGCCTGCATCACTCAAGATATTTGTCCAGTGCTTTCCTCAGGGCTTCATGATAATAATCGGGATGTGTACTGGCATACATAAAAGCGGCGCTGGTAAGATCTGCAATGCTGTCCCCTTTGATCACGTAGAGGGTTTGTCCGCTTGCCTGCAAAAGCCTGGCCGCCTTTTTTCCATTCTCATCCTGAAAATTCAGGGGGACAAATTTTATTCTCCCCGAAAGCACATCTTCCCTGTATTCCTGTTCCAGCAGCCATTCTGTCTCCTGCTCTACCGCGTTACAGGATTCACACCGCTGCGCAAGATGGAATAGGACGATTTGCACATGGTCGGCATCTGCCACAAAAAGATTCTTGTCATTTGGGTTCCCGCTCCTGCATGCATACCCTGCCAGCAAGACCAGTGAAACCAGCAAGACCGTACCTGTAATTCCCTTTTTCATGGTTTTTTGCTTAGGCTGTATAAAAGACTTTTCAACTCGGTCATCCCCGGCAGCTCCCCACTGAACATGACCTTCTCATTGATGACCAATGCAGGGGTGCGCATCACCGAATATGTAAGAATTTCCTGGATATCCCCCACCTTTTCCACACTTGCTTCAAGCTTCAGTTCCTGCACGGCCTTTCTGGTCATCTTTTCCAAGGATTCACATCTGGCACATCCCGATCCCAAGATCTTGATCTCTATCATTAACGCCGGTATATTTTTTGGTAATATACAGCCATTTTTTCAGTCTCCCTGAAATACACTTCCCAACAGGCAGCCTCTGATGTGGTCATTGGCTTGGGATGACAAGATAAAAAGCTGGGCGGAATTTATAATTTCTATGTGAAATATTGTGTGGTTCCGTGGATAATTGATTCCATGTGAAGACCCGGACCTTGGGGCAATATCAGGCCGTTTTCCTTTCTGGTGAACGGGGAGCTTGTGTGAGGGGCTTTTGCTCAGGCGTCTCCTGAATTGATGTTTTAACCCGGGTTCGTTTTTCAAAAGTCTCCATCAAGAAGTAATTCAACAGGATCAGCGAAAACCCATAAAAAACATCCTCCACCGGAATGGTCCCCAGTCGGATACCCAGGTTCTCAAGGTCGTTGTACCATACGATCTGACCTTCAATAAAACTCCCTGTAAGGATGCCGTTGACGATGCCAAAGGGAATCAGAATCACCAGGAAGTGCAAATAGAAGCCACGTAGGATTTCTGGATTTTTCACCAACGCCCATCCGATCACAAGCGCGGTAACCACAAAATTCAAAGAAGTATAAGCTTTCCGGATATTGACAGTGGCTATAACAAGCAGGGCAGCGATCAAAACCAGGGATACGATCCTTGCCTGGGAGGTGCTCAAGCGGAAATTGGGAAAATAGGATCGAAGCACGTGAATGGTAAAAATGCTTGCATAGGGGACCGTGATAAAGAATAAATACTCTTCCAGTGGCAGACCCAGCAGGGTGATGTGCGAATGATATTGCTCGTTAAATCCCCAGATTCCTTGCGAAGTGAATATGACATCCCAACCAATGAAAAGGACCATGGAGATCAACAGAGACGGGAAAAGAACCTTCCAGGATCTGTAAAAGTGCACCCTTTTATCAAAGCTGTACAGCAAAGGTATGCCAATGGCTGCAATATTGATAATCAGGTATAAAGGCATTATTTTTTTTCTAATTCCATTTTCAAATACTTCATCGGGAAGACCAGGAGTCCGAAACATTCCCCTCCTTCGCTTGAATGATGCACGTGGTGCATTCCGTGCGCCCTTCGCAAAGCCCTGAAATATACATTGCCCTTAATCCTGATTTTTATTCTTTGATGGAATAAGACATCGTGAATGAGAAAATAGGTGAACCCATATAGGGTAATTCCTATGGCAGCGGCAATGAGAAGAGGGAAGGAATATACTGCTCCAAGGATATATCCCAGCATGGCGGGAACAGCAAAAATGACAAAGAAGGCATCATTCTTTTCAAAAAAGGAGGTCTTGGGAGCCCCCGTGGGAGAATGGTGATCTTCGTGTAAAAACCAGGCAAAACCATGCATCACGTATTTGTGTGCAAACCACGCGACGAACTCCATAAAGAAGTAGCTTGTAACCAGAACCAGTATAAACATATCTCAAAAGGGTTCAGTAATTCCGCATTTTTATAGCATTATACGAGAGGAATAACAAACTAAATCCTAAATTGTTGATATGGCCAATGCACAAAACTCCCAATAAGAAACTCATAATCAACAGGTCGTTAATTCCGATCCCTCTTTGGCTCTGATGTGGCACTTTTCTTGCGATACATGAAAGGGCGTTAGAAAAGAAGCCATGAAAAAAAAGCATATGAA
>CBDTYO010000205.1:0-7404 GCA_965364615.1 uncultured Bacteroidia bacterium | reverse complement strand
ATTACATCCAGAACGGCCGCAAGGAAATGCGCGATTCCAGGTGGCCCACCTTCTCGCTGGAGTACCGGCATGCCATACCCCTGGAAAGCACCGGCTGGGCAGATTTCAACGTCATTTCCACGGAGATCAGGCACTCCCGGGATATCGGGCTGCTATCCACCCTGGATTGGTCCCTGAGCTCGGGTTATTTCCTGGGGAGTAACAGCATTCATTTCTCAGACTACCATCACTTTAAGTCCAGTCCCCTTTACATCGACATGGCCGGCCTGGACGACGCCCTGATGCTGATGGACTACTATGAGGCCAGTACCTCCGACTACTGGTTCCATGCAGGTGCCAGGTTCAGCACTTCCTACCTGCTCCTGAAATTCCTGCCCTGGTTCAGCGAAAGACTCTGGAAAGAGTCGCTGGGAATCACCTATGTCTATACTCCGCAGGCACCCCACTACGTGGAGCTGGGATACAGCCTCAATGAAATATTCTTCCTGGTGGATCTGGGTGTCTATACTGCCTTTCAGGAAGGCCACTTTAAAGGGGTGATGGGTAAGTTAAACTTCAGGTTTTAAAACAATCGTGCCCTCAGAGTTGTTTTAGGTATGCAGAAATGAAAATGGTTGCTCACATATTGTTGCTCAGCATGTTGATATTGGCGATCAATCCCATGACCGCTGTTTCCCAGGCTTCAACACACCAGGTAGAAACCTGTTGTGCAGCCTGCAGCTGTGATGCACACAGCCAGGATGGCCCGGAACAAGAAAAGTGTCAGGACAACGACCAGGAAAAAGACCATGCCTGCGATGCATCCTGCGATTGCGGATGCCAAATTCACTTGAATGCCTTACAGTTTCAGTTCAATAACGGGCAGCTTGCCGAAGAACAGGAATACTTCCATGGGACCTATCGCAACGAATACCATTTTGATTTCCTGCAAAACCACATCCATCCCCCCCGCCTTGCTTAGCTGATACCTGAATAATTACCTGTCTATTAATCAGTTAAACAAATTTCCATTGCCATGAAAAAATATCTTTGGATGCACCTGTGTATCCTGGCCTTGACCTGTCAAGGGTGGGTGAAGGCCGCACCGCTGCCGGAGACCGACAGCATAAGCATTTGGGTGAACGGCGCCTGCGGCATGTGTGAATCAAGAATCGAGGAGGCTGCACTTTCCACAAGGGGCGTAGAATCCGCCCAATGGAATGTGGAAAGCAGGATGCTTTCGCTCACCTATACCGAGGGTAAATTCAATGCGCGCAGACTGCACTATAAGATTGCCAGTGTGGGACACGATACGCAAGAGTTGCTGGCCCCCGATCCGGTATATGAGGCCCTGCCTGCCTGCTGCAAATACCGGGATCCCAATAATCCTCATTTTCAGGAACAGGATGGAAATTCTGAAAATGCCGGCAGTCGGGTGAGTGGTTATGTTTATGAGATCGATGAACAGGGGAACCGGATCCCCCTGCTGGCAGCCAATGTTTACTGGGCCGGAACCACCACGGGGACCGCCACCGGGAAAGAGGGGCAATTCACCCTGGGTCCTGAAGAAGGCGCCCACATGCTGGTGGTCTCTTATGTGGGCTATCCAAGCGATACCATGCATGTCCATGGAGATGCTGAGGTGGAAGTACTCTTCACCAGATCCCTCATGTTGGAAGAAGTGGTGGTGAGTCATCGCATCAAACCCACCTCAGTGGATTTCAACTCCGCCTACAACATCCAGAACATCCATGAAAAAGAGCTGACCAAAGCAGCCTGCTGCAACCTCTCGGAAAGCTTTGAGACCAACCCGTCGGTGGATGCCAGTCTCACGGATGCTGTGACCGGAACACGGAAGATTGAGATGCTGGGCCTGGCAGGTCCCTATGTACAAATCACCCGGGAAAACATGCCGGATGTGAGGGGGCTTTCATCGCTGTATGGACTGACCTACACCCCTGGTACCTGGATTGAGGGATTGCAGCTGAACATGGGGGCCGGATCGGTGGTCAACGGTTTTGAAAGCATCACAGGGCAGATCAATGTGGAACTGCGTAAACCGGAGAACAGTGACAGGTTCTTCCTGAACTTATATGGAAACGCCGATGGACGTATGGAAAGCAACGTCCATACTTCCTATTCCCTGGGTGAAAAGTGGAGTGGAGCCACACTCCTTCACGGCAATACGCGTCCCTTCAGAATGGATAACAACCAGGATGGTTTTGTGGACCATCCTTCAGGGAGTCAGCTCACTGCCTTACAACGTTTCAAGTTTAGCGGTGAGAACGGACTGGAGAGTCAGCTGGGCTTCAAAGTAACCTGGCTGGACCAGGCGGGTGGACAAACCAGCTTTGATCCTGAGACTCCCAGGGACCAGCAGCCTTTCTGGGGATCGGGACTAAACACCCAAAGAATCGAAGGATGGGCCAAGCTGGGTAAGGTGTTTCCGGACAAACCTTATTCAAGCATGGGCTTCCAGCTGGCTGGTGTGCTTCACCGCCAGGATGCCTATTTCGGCCAAACCGACTATCTGGCCGACCAACAGTCGCTCTATGCCAACCTGATCTACCAGTCCATCCTGGGGAATACCAACCACCAGTACCGGACCGGGATCAGTTTGCAGGCCGACAGTTACCGGGAGGCCCTGAGCTTTGGCAACTTCGACAGGACCGAATGGGTCCCCGGGGTATTCCTTGAATATACCTTCAATCACCTGGATATATTCTCTGCAGTGGCAGGCATCCGGGCCGATTACCACAACCTTTTTGGGGCATTTGTCACTCCGCGACTCCACCTGAGATATGAACCGGTAGCCAATACTGTTTTTAAAGCTTCTGCGGGCAGGGGACAAAAAACGGCCAGCATTTTTGCTGAGAACATCGGCATATTTGCCTCTTCCAGGACCATCCTGCTGGACAACGGGAACAATGAATTGCCCTATGGTTTGGAACCTGAGGTGGCCTGGAGCTACGGACTCAATTTCCTCCAGGGCTTTGGGCTGGGCCAGGGGGATGCGGTCCTGAAACTGGACTATTACCACACCCGCTTTGTGAACCAGGTGGTGGTGGACCTGGACAGGAGTCCCCAGGAGGTCCATTTCTACAACCTGGAAGGCCGGTCGTGGTCCAACAGCTTCCAGGCCCAGCTGGATCTGGAGCCCGTGGAGCGCTATGACATTCGATTGGCCTATCGACTGAACGATGTGCGCACCACCTACGGGAACGAATTCCTTCCCCGGCCCCTGACCGCCAGGCACAGGGCCTTTGCCAATATGGCCTATGCCACCAAGAATAGCTGGAGCATTGACCTGACCTGGAACTGGCAGGGCTCGAAAAGGATTCCAACCACCGAAAGCAATCCGGAACCATACCGGCTGGAAAGTAGCTCACCTGCATTTTCGCTGGTCAACCTGCAGGTTGGTAAAACATTGTTCAACAGACTCGAGCTTTATGCGGGCATTGAGAACCTTTTCGGCTATGTTCAGAAGGATCCTATCCTGGCCAGCGAGGATCCCTTCGGCCCTTATTTCGATGCATCCCTGGTGTGGGGCCCTGTATTCGGCCGGAAATTCTATGGGGGGCTCCGTTTCAGGATAAACTGATTATATTTAGGGTTTAATTGTGAATTGATGAGAGTCACCCTTGTCCCGTGCATACTTCTGAGCCTGTGCCTGATTCTGAGCTCCTTCATGCTTGGCGCCCAGACAGAGGATGAAATAGACTGGGACTATGAGATCGATCTATTGGGAAGGGAACTGGCTGAAAAACACCCAAACCTGTTTATCAGTATGGATTCCGCATTTTTCTTCTGTGAAATGCGGAAAGTGGCTGCAGAGGCTCCTGGCAAGTCCCACTTTTATATCGCAGTCAAACTGCAGCAGATCCTGGCCCAAATGGGCGATGCCCACACCCTGGTGAATTACCATTTTCATGTGGACAAGTCCCTGATCCTGCCCATCGAAAGCTACTGGTTCAGGGATGGCATCTACATCACCCAGACAGACCGGGAATACGAGGCGCTTTTGGGAAAGAAGCTGAGTGCCATCAACGGAATCCCTTTGGCTGTGATCGTTGATTCCCTGTCAACCCTGCTGGTGAATGACAACCCGTCGCTGATCAAATACCATGTCCCTCGCATGCTCACCTGGTCGCAGCTTTTATCGTTTTTCGGTTTTTCTGATATGAAAAAGGTAAATGTACACGTGATCAACGAAGCAGGCGAAGAGGAACAGGTATCCGTGCACCTGCCGGCTTCCCTGGGGGAAATGGTTGAAATAGAAGGGGAAGTTCTGCCCCTGGGATGGCAGGATCCTAAAGCCTATTTCAGGGAGCAGTATTTTGAAGGAGATAAGATCTATTACATTCAGTACAACAGATGCTGGAGCCGCGAAGTGGAAGAAGACTACGGATCAGGGGCCACGGCCCTCTTCATGCCTTCCTTCAAAGAGTTTGAAAAACGGGTATTCCAGGTCCTCCGGAAAAAAGAAGTGGACAAGCTCATCTTCGATCTGCGTTTTAACAGCGGAGGACATCCAGACCAGGGAAGCCTGTTTGCAGAGGACCTGCACAAAGCAAAACTTAAGGGTAAAGGCCAATTCTATTTGTTGGTAGGAAGAAAAACCCAGGCCGAAGCCCTGGTCAATGCGCTCGATTTCATGCGTGGAAAGGATGTGGTTGTGGTGGGGGAAGAAAGCGGGGGGAGGCCCAACCATTTCGGGGCGGTAAGACGCTTTGTACTGCCCGAATCCGGACTGATCGTCAGTCATTCCACCAGGTACTTCCAACTCCTGGAAGATGATCCCGCCAGCCTTGTTCCCGAGGTGGAAGCAAGCATCAGCTTTCAGGAATATCTGGAGGGAGTGGATCCTGCCCTGGAGGCAGTGCGCAATCTTCCCTAAGTCCCATTTTCCTCTTCCAGGATCAATCCCCGCATGATCAGGTATTGGGCCCCGATGTAAGTCAGCATGATCCAGAATCCCGCCAGCCAGAACTCCGCATAAAACTTGTCGAGGGCGATCATGCTGTCTGAAAGCAGAAAGAGAACGGAGCCCGCAAAAACCAGCAGGTAACTCCTTCGCCCCACCCTTTCCTTCCGGTTCAGGGCCATCATGGACATTCCGATGAGGGAAAGGGCATAGACCAGGATGATGGGTTTCATCATTCCCTCCAGTCCGGGGAATAGAAGAAACAGGATTCCCGCCAGGTAGGCCAGGAAGATCAAAGCCAGCCAGGGCCTCCGCTGCAGGTAGCCCTTCCCTGCCTGTTCGCTGTATCTGGTAAAAGTATATATGTAGGTAATCTGGGCACAAAAAAAGCCTCCCACACCCGCAAAGAAGAAGGCTTCACTTTTTTCTGAGAACATGAGAAAATTGTCCCCCAGCCAGGAGAAAAAGAAAGCCAGCAATACCGGGACTACAAAGGACTTCTTCTTTTTGAAGAGCAGGAAATACATAGCTATCCAGACCATGATCAGGGGTTTCACCAGGTACTCCAGGTGGATATTATCCACCCATCTGCCGGTGAGTTCCACCAGGACAATAAGGGCAAAGATCAGGTGCAGAAACAGGGAGCTTGGTTTTTTCATTGCTTGGGATTCAGGATGTGTAAATATAAGCATTGGACGGAAGCTGCAAATATTTTTCATGGATCGGCCATCGATTCGAATGGAGAAAATTAAGTCAGGTTAGGGGTCTATAATTACTCAGTTCTTTTATCTTTAGAAATTATCTGATTGCCCTGGCGGGCGAGTGATCTAGTAAATACAGAGCTCATGAAAAGAATGGATGTTGTGTTAAAAATGCGGGAAAGCGGGGCCATACCGCTTTACTACCATCCCGATATCAATGTTTGCAAGGAAGTGATTTCGGCCTGCTACCGGGGAGGAATGCACATCTTCGAATTCACCAACCGCGGCGATATGGCCCATGAACTTTTTGCCGAACTGGTGAAATGGAGCCGCAGGCTGATGCCCGACCTGGTTCTTGGGGTGGGAACCGTGGTGGATGCCGGCACCTGCTCACTCTATATTCAGCTGGGAGCCAAGTTCATCGTATCTCCCTTGCTCAATGAAGACATGGCCAGGGTATGCAATCGCAGGAAGATCCTCTGGATCCCAGGCTGCGCCACTGCTTCTGAAATTGGAAGAGCGGAAGAGCTGGGGGCCGAAGTGGTGAAGTTGTTCCCCGGACCCACAGTGGGAGGCGCCAAATTCCTGAAAGCCTACCTGGGCCCCTGCCCCTGGTCCAACATCATGCCTTCAGGGGGAGTGTCCCCCACCCTCGAAAACCTGAGCGAATGGTTTGAAGCCGGCGCATTTTGTGTGGGAATGGGTTCCCAGTTGATCACCCCCGAAATCATCGCCCAAAAGGACTATGATACACTGCAGCAAGTCAGCCGGAACGCCATGGAGATCATACAGAAACTGAAAACCTGACACGCCGCCGGGATGACTTATAAATTGACACTTTTTATGGCTGCCATCCTGCTTGGTTTATCAGGTTGCAGACCACAGGAACAGGGCAGGGTGCTGAAGCTTGCCCACGGACTGGATCCGTCGCATCCCGTGCACAGTGCCATGGTATACATGGCCGAGCGGTGCAAGGAAATTTCCGGGGGAGAGCTATCCATCGAAATCTATCCCAGCGGACAGCTGGGTTCAGAGCAGCAGTGCGTGGAACTGCTGCAGATCGGTAGCCTGGCCATCACCAAGGTAAGCGCTGCGGTCATGGAAAGCTTTACAGAGGATTTCAAGGTGCTGGGGCTGCCCTATGTGTTCCGGTCCAAGGAACATGCTTTCAAGGTGCTGGACGGAGAGATAGGAGACGAGATCCTGCTCAGTACCGAGCCCTTTTGGATCAGGGGACTCTGTTTCTATGATGCCGGAAGCCGCAGTTTCTACACCATTGACAAGGCCATCCGCCATCCGGACGATCTGCAGGGATTGAAAATCAGGGTGATGAAAAGCATGACTGCCATGGAGATGGTGAAGGCCCAGGGTGGATCGCCCACTCCCATCAGCTGGGGGGAACTATACACCGCCCTCCAGAGCGGTGTGGTGGACGGTGCCGAAAACAATCCACCCAGCTTTTATACCAGCCACCACTATGAAGTGTGCAAATACTACAGCCTGAATGAGCACACCATGGTTCCCGATGTCTTGATTGTGAGCCAGAAAGTATGGAAGAAGCTCTCGGAGCAGGAGAAAAATTGGCTTCAGCAAGCAGCAGACGAATCGGTACCGGTGGAGCGAGAATTGTGGGCTGCCTCTGAAAAAGAATCCCTGGAGATCGTGCAGAAGGAAGGAGTAAACATCATCTACCCGGATAAGGAACCCTTTGCCGAGAGGGTGGAAGATCTGCTGGAATCATACCGCGAAAACCAGAAGATCTTCTTTCGACGGATGGAAACCGTCTTTCCGTCAGGTGTG
>CBDTYO010000204.1:0-7430 GCA_965364615.1 uncultured Bacteroidia bacterium | reverse complement strand
CCGGGCGCTCCCATTCTTTCCCACGCTGTGTATAGTTCAGGTGCTTACCTTCCACATAAATCCCTGTTTCTTTGTCGAACAGGTGGGCCGGGTCTGTGATGATGGATACCACCGGGACCGGATAATTCATTCTGCCCGAAGCATTGATGAAGTATGTGTTGGAAATCTCCTTGCTTGCCGGGCAGCCTTCACTCAGCACAATGGCCCGCAAAATGTTGGCTTTGGAAATCAGATTGCCTGGTTTGTATTTGGGGTCGCCAAGATGGGCAAAGCGATTTATCTCCTGATTTATATCTTTCAGGATGATTGAACCTTCATAGGGTGTCGATCTTTCGTCGGGGGAACTGCCATCCAGCGTATAATAGATCTTGTTAAATGCATGCTTATTAAACAGCTGCAAGGTAAGATCTTGCTTGCTTGATCCGCTTGGGCGGGATATCCACAGGCTATCTTCTACATATTCAATTTCTCTTACCTGGGCCGAATTATTTGAAAAACCAGGAGTGGGAGTAAGTATTCGCATGGTACTGGAGCCATCAGGCCAACGGCCCAAAGAAGCATCCGGGGGCACACATTGTGGATCTACCCGGTCCAGCAGCCTTCCTTTCCAATCCATCAGAATCACGGGCTCTTCCATCAGCTCCAGTTTAAAATTGGTATGCCATTCATGCGTGGAGCGTCTTTTCTTTCCGGAGGCAAAAATTAGCACCACCGAATCTGGAGCAAGATCACGGTCAGGTAATTTCCAGCCGATACTGCTTGTCGAATCATCTGTAAGTTGATATCCCCTGAGATTGATGTTTCTGCCACTTACATTGATGATTTCTATCCAATCGGGGGACTCGTGGTCAGCATCGTATAGGGTGTTGCGATTGACATACTGCACCTCATTGATTTTAAGTTCCTGGGCAGAAATGCCGGGAATGAACAGGATGGTGCACAGGATATGCATCCATGGAATCGGTCCAAATGGTTTCATGACTACTCCCTTATGATCCCAATACTGAGCTGAAACATGTCATAATTTGCCGTAGAAGAATAATTATCGTTTCCAAACACCTGATAATTGACTTTCGCAGAAATATGGCAAATTGACCAATGAAAGAGTATATAATAATTGTTTTTCATGGGGACTTTCCTGCCCATGCCTGCAGAAAAGAAGACTCCCCCGTTTATAGAATAATCAGACGGGTAGTTTGCCGTATTGAACCAGGCCGCCACCCCGCCCAATTGAAAGCGTATTACAGGAGAGTTCCTTTTGTTATTCTTATAACCAAAGGCCTCCATATATATGGGAATGAAGTTTTCATTCATTAAGGAGATATACCCGGTGCCCATTCCGACTTCAAGGCTATTGGATACCGGATAATTCAGTGTGAACTGGACACCCATTCCAGGGTCATATACAAAATGGTCATTGTAGAACTGTCCTCCAAACATGTAGGAAAGGTCCAACCTGGCGGACAAATGCACGATTTGTTCAGTGTCTGCTGGCTCTTGGGAAAAAACATATGCTTCCTGTGCAAGTACAAGAAGAATGATGTATATCAATCTGTTTTGCAGCATGACAGCAAATTTTCGCTCATCAATTACTCACCAGCTTCATTCAGCCTGAAAGAAGGAGACTGGCGTTCAGGTAAGTT
The DNA here is from genome assembly GCA_965364615.1 of uncultured Bacteroidia bacterium. Taxonomy (GTDB): domain Bacteria; phylum Bacteroidota; class Bacteroidia; order Bacteroidales. The sequence goes on along the minus strand of CBDTYO010000204.1, from coordinate 5,787 downwards.
ACATCATCTGAGTGAGGCCTTGCTCAATATGTATTCAGGGATCTCCACATCAAATCTGATCTCATCCACGATAAATTCAGTTCCGGAACCTTGTTTCAGCATGTCTTTAAAGGTGATCTTGCCGGGATACCACCGGGATCCATGTTGTGTGATGTTTGTTAACTCCGTCATCTTTAACAGCTTTCCACTTTTCGCATAAAGTTCCTCTTTAAGAGGAATGTTGCGGTTCTTATCCACCCAGAGTTTTCGCATCTGGTAGGCCACATCCGGTACCGTGGCCGTCATCTCCACCACCCAGCAATCGGTTTCACCAATGGTTTCGGAACCCACCACAACGGCCTCGTAAACATCGCTGAGCTTTTTATCGTCCATCATGTCCTCATACGAGAGATCGGATCCCATCACCGACTGGCGCAGCATATGTCCGGATATCTGAATGGTACGGTCGGTGGAAGGGGAGAAGATCCAGAGTTTATCCTCCAGCTTCAGCATTTTGGTCCCCTTCTCCCTGGCCGGGGCCAGGTATTCGGTGAACGCGGAATTTCCCTCCGCCCAGCTTTCCGATTCTACGGTCCTGGAGCTGCGTGGCCCGTGAATCACCATTTTGGATTTCACATACCGGGTGTCGGCCGACATGTTTGCATCGATCTTATCCAGGATTTCCCTGCCTGAAGGCTGTGCCCATAAAGACCCTGTTGTAAGGAATATGAGGGCACTTATTTGTATTGTATGTTTAAAGTGTATCATGCCTGTAGTTCTTTAAATAGTTGTGCGGTCTTGCGCTTGAAAATTCCGATGCCTGCCAGAGCGGTTCCCAGGGCGGTGGCCACTACTCCGGGGATAAATCCGATGTAATAGGCTTCAGGGGTAATCTGGGCTTTCATGACTCCCTGCATCATCATATTGGAACCCTGCATCATGCTTCCTATGTCAATCCCTTTGGTCAGAAGAGATGCAAAAAAGAGACCAAAGGCAGTTCCCGCTATGGAACCCGCAATCCCGATAAATATGGATTCGGTGATCAGGCTGCGATAGATGTGTCTTTTTTCTTCCCCGATGGCAATTCGCAGGCCCATTTCGCCATATCGGCGGAGTCCTCCAAGCAGCCCCGAGTTCCAGAGGACAATGGCCATGGCTATCATAAAAATACCAATAATAACGCTTTTGAAGTAGCCCATGATGTCAAGCATCATGGTCATGGTACCCTGCTCACGCAGGGATAGCATGACCGGAGAAAACTCATCTTCCGGGTCGCTGTATTTTGTATTGAAGGCCCCTGACATGGCATTGGCTATCAGGTCATCGTATTCGCCCGATGGCAGGTAACCCAGGATCTCCCCGGTGGCATCCTGCATATCCAGGGCATCCCGGATGCTGTTGATATCGGCCACCATGCCTCCCCGGTCCAGGGCAGCGGCTCCGAACCTGAGGGTCCCGCTCACGGTAAAGTTGGTGATGGACATGGCGCCAAACATGGTGGTGCTGATCAGGGTGACCGCATCGCCTGGTCCTACCTCCAGCTTGTTGGCGAAGTCCTCGCTGAGCAGGACCTCCTCCGGAAGTTGTGGCAATCGGCCGCGGATGATGGCCTTCTCCAGGTTCAGCCTTTCCACCTCTTTGCTATCGGGCGAAAAGAGATCTATGGCCATGCCACCGCCCGGCCCCTGTGCCCGGGTTTCCCCGTTTTCATCCGGTGCATCCACCAATCCCCCGAACTGTATCCTTTCCACCCATTCCACACCGGGGAATTCTTGTTCCAGTTCCTGCAGGATCTGATCGGTGCCCATCAGGGCCAAATCGTTGGGCTGCTGACCGATGTTCTCATTGTAGGCCCGGCTCATGACTTTGACGTGCCCGGTGGCAAATCTGGCATTGAAGACGACCATATCGCCCAATACCCCGGTCACCCAGCAATGCATCAGGACCACCAGGGTTACACCGATGGCTACCACGATGATGGGCATCAGGCTCCTGGAGCGGTCTCTGAACAAACCTTTTATATAAAATCGTAACATGGTTTTTGTTTTTTCTTATTGAATTTTGCCACGAATGGCATCGTTGGGATTCATTTTGCTGATCTTACGGGAGGGCATGTAGCTCACCAGGGTGGTGGCAAGCATGACCAGGATCATGGATCCCACCACCAGCCCCAAGCTGTAATAGGGATACATGTGTTCAGCCGCCGCCATTCCAAAATCGTCGGTGCCTTCCGGCATTTTGATCCCGGACTTCTGGGTCCAAAGAAGCAATGGAAAGCCATAAGCAGCACCCAGTATCACGGCCAGGATGGCATGCATGCCTCCTTCCACGGTGAAGATCCCCACCACTTCTTTACGGGTCATCCCCATGGCGATGTAAGTGCCTATCTCCCTTTGACGACGGAAAATAGAGAGCACCTGGGTGTCGAAAACGGCCAGCAGTGCCAATGCCAGGATGATGATATAGAATATGGAGCCTCCCACACTTTTGGTTTTGATCATTTCTTCCAGTTCCTTGAATAGATAATCGTGACCCTTGAATTCCCATCCTGCAATGGAGGTCCCTTCTTCAGGACTTTCATCCATCACCACCAGGGTGGCTTCCCCGGGCATTCCGGTCAATTCCTGCAATTTTTTCAGGGGGATCCAGATCTGTCCCATGTCCACTGCAGGAACCGTGGTTTTAAAGATGCCTGCGATTTTCACTTCCGTGGCATCAAAGGTACCATGCACATCCCGCCAACGGACCAGGAGATAATCGCCTGTCTGAATTCCGGCCGCCTTGGCCAGCCGGGTACCCACAATGGCTGTGATCTCTTCCGAATCCGGATCCAGCTGCTCAGTGGGCAGAGAAAGGATTCTTTGACGCGTGTCGATTCCCCTCAACAAGGCTCCCATCATTCGGCCTTCCGGGTACATGGTGGCCTGGGTGACCAGAATGGGAACAGCCTTGCCTTCTGAGGCACTGGCTTCCAGTTCAGCGGGCAGGGGTGCATGGGCATCGCTCAGTGTCATGGCATCGTAAGGGTCGTAGTCCTCATGCCAGTATTGTCCGTCACCCACTTCCCAGGCAATGGACTCGATCCGGGCCTGCCGGTCCCATCCCTGGTAGAGTCCGTTCATATAGACGATCAATACATAGGCCAGGGAAAGGACGAAAACAATCAGCAAAGTCCGTAGGCCTGCGCCCATGAGATTCTTATACGCTAGTTTAAATGCGATCATGGCTCCTGTTTTTTTACGTTTTCATCAGAAACCACCGCGCCGTCCTCCAGGCGAATGATCCTTCTCAGGTAGCCTATTACTTTTTCGTCGTGGGTGGCAAATACAAAGGTGGTTTGCAAGTCCTTATTCAGTTTCTCCATGGTCTGAAGAATGTGGTGAGAGTTTTCTGCATCCAGGTTGGCTGTGGGTTCGTCTGCCAATACCAGGTCTGGCTTTTTCACCATGGCCCGGGCTATGGCCACACGCTGGCTCTCTCCCCCGGAAAGCATTGGGGGTTTGGACTTGATTTTATCGGTGAGCCCTACCCATTCCAGGGCTTCCAGCACGGCCTTTTTGCGTTCGGAAGCGGGGATTTTCAATAAGAGCAAAGGGAACTCAACATTTTCATAAACGGTATATACCGGCATCAGGTTATAGGTCTGGAAAATAAACCCGATGTGTTTCTTTCTCAAGGTGGCAGCCACTTTGGGATTCATCGCGGAAGAGTCTGTTCCCAGTACATTGGTCTGCCCTTTGGAGGGCGAGTCCAACGAACCCAGGATGTTCAGCAAGGTGGTCTTCCCGGATCCGGAGGGACCTACAATGCCTGAAAACTCCCCTTTTTCAAAGTCGAGTGTAATGCCATTCAGGGCTGTGAATTCGCCCCCACCAATGGGAAAACTCTTCACGAGATTTTCGATGGTGATGATGCTTCCGTTTTTCATTTTGTTTTTGTTTATGGAATGGTTACTGAGCTTGTATTAATGATTGAAAACCGCCATCAGTTGAAATCCCCAGCCGCCATAAAGGCTGGACCTGGGATCCACATTGTAGAGGTTATAGGTTTCGGGGTTCCAGAATCCCATGATGTAAAAGCTCCACCGGTCGTAGGCCACAGACCAGTTGATGAAGCGATAGAAGTTGTGGTTGGTAAAGTCGTAAAAGAACATGGCAGTCACATTGTGAATGAGGCTCACAGGATAAGTGGCTGAAAGCAGCCCGAACCATATTTGCTGTTCATTGCCAAATAGCTTTTCCCCCTGCAGATATCCGAAAGCTTCGGACATTACATGCAGTCCGTTTCCCAATCCAAAGGTGTAGTCCATGCCGGCGTTCAACATCGATTGGTAATTCAGATCGGTATAGCTGAAGTCCTGATGGCTGAAAGCTGCCTCCATCCAGAGTCCCACGGCCAGGTCCATCTTGGCATCCAGGGCAATGCGATTCTCCGGGGCGGTTTCTCCCAGGGTGACCGAATCGGGCAATACCGGACCGGGATCAGCTATCCTGTGGTGATAGGTGGCTGCCACCTCTCCTGTAAAAAGGGGTACCTGAACCCGGCCTCCATATTCGACGCTATTCTTTTTGGAAGGGATCACTTCCCAGCCCTTGACCTTGTCATTGCCATAGAGGCCCCACAGCCAGATGTTGGCGTTGTTCAGAAAGTAATACCGGGCCAATAGTCCATACACCCCATCGGTCAGCTGCAGGGGATCGCGGGGATCGATATAGTCGAACCACATCAACGGGCGAAACAACTGGGCCGATCCGAAATTGATCTTTTGCAATCCGGCCCTCAGCTCAAACTGATCACTTGAGAATCTTAGCCACATCCGGTATGGGGAGAGTTGTTGGTCCCGCACAAGGGAGTCATTGGCGAAGGTGCCACTGAGCCACATATTGGCGGAGAGCTCTCCGTCCAGGGTATATTTGCCTGCCGGAAGTGAGAAGGAAAGCTCAGGGATGTACCTGAGTCCTGCCTGGGCCTGGAAGGGATCCGCCGGATTGAGGGTGGTCCATCCTATGGCCTGGCCGTTGAATCCCACGGTTTGGGCTTGCCCCTTAGTGGGCATCGAGAGTGTGATGACCAGCATCATATATATGTAAGCCTTTAATTTCATGACTTTTTCAAGTATGTACTTCCCTGTTAAGTATGCCGTAGAAGAGGAACCTGGTGATCTCCATCACCAGGTCCTGGGGCTCTTCATAGATGTTCAATAAATTGTCGTCGTGGGTCATTTCCACCAGGTGGTTCATGATATACATGATGAATTCCACCTTGAGATCCTGACGTATGTCCCCGTTTTCCTGTGCCTTTTTGAAATCATTGGTAAACATTTGCAGGTTTTCCTGGGAAAGCTGGTTGAGGAAATTGATCAACTCCGGATCTTCGCTTTGCACATAATCCCTGAAGAACTCGCTGCTCATGGTTCGCACCTGTTCCTTTTTCAACTGGATCATCTGGACGACTTTTTCCGGGTAAGGAATATCACTGTCAGAAATCTTCTTGTACTTTGCGAGCGATTCACTCAGAATTCGGTTCATCAGGCCTTTCACCAATTCTATCTTATTGGGATAGTATTTATAAAAGGTCATTTTACTTACTCCTGCCTCCTTGCAGATCTCCTCGATGGTCACCCGCTTGAATCCGAATTTCCAGAAAAGCTCTTTGCTTGTTTCCAGGATCTGCTTTTGTTTGGGATTATACTTGATGTCCATAACTATACGAAATAAGTAAAATAAAACATATTACGTACAAATATACAGTAAATAATATACGATTGTCAAGAAAAATCCCAAAAATCGTACAGTCAGATATAAAAAA
>CBDTYO010000203.1:0-7439 GCA_965364615.1 uncultured Bacteroidia bacterium | reverse complement strand
CGGGCTCTTCGGCCTGGACCTCCGGCTCCTTGACGGCTTCCGCCGCGGGCTCTTCTGTCTGGACTTCCGTCTCCTCGGTGACTTCGTCAGCCTGGGCTTCAGCGTTGGCTTGGCCTTCGGCCTCGCCGAGACCGGCTTCTGCTGCAGGTGCCTCGACTTCTTCAGTTGCAACAGCTTCTTCTGTAGCAGGTGCCTCTTCCGCAACGACAGCTTCTTCGGCTATTGCCTCAGTGGCTGCAGGGGCTTCGGCGGCAGCTTTGGATTTGCTTCCTCCGCGACGACGGCGTGAAGATGATTTCCGGGTGGCGGCTTTTTCTGCCAGCAGGTTTTCGTTGTAGTCGACCAGCTCGATGAGGCACATGTCGGCATTGTCGCCCAAGCGGTGACCCAACCTGATGATGCGGGTATATCCTCCCGGACGATCGGCCACTTTGGCTCCCACTTCGCGGAACAGCTCCGATACGGCCTCCTTATCCTGCAGGTAACTGAATACCACCCTGCGGGAATGGGTGGAATCGTCTTTGCTCCGGGTGATCAAAGGTTCAATATACCTTTTGAGCGCCTTGGCCTTGGCGGTGGTGGTTTCGATCCGCTTGTGCATGATCAGCGAAGATGCCATATTGGATAACATGGCCTTCCGGTGCGCACTCTTCCTCCCTAAGTGATTAAAACTCTTCTTATGTCTCATTGCAATTAATCCTTGTCCAGTTTGTATTTACTTGTGTCCATCCCGAAAGTCAGGTTCATATTCACCAGGAGCTCTTCCAGCTCGGTGAGGGACTTCTTACCAAAGTTCCTGAATTTCAGCAGGTCGTTCTTGTTGAATTTCACCAGATCTCCCAGGGTTTCCACCTCGGCTGCCTTCAGGCAGTTAAGGGCCCTGACCGAAAGATCAAGATCCACCAGCTTGGCTTTCAGCAGCTGGCGCATATGCAGCACCTCTTCATCGAATTCCTCGTTGGCGAATTTCTCATCGGTATCGAGGGTAATCTTCTCGTCTGAGAAGAGCATGAAATGGTAGATCAGGATCTTGGCTGCTTCTTTCAGCGCCTCCTTGGGATGGATGCTGCCGTCGGTTTCGATCTCCAGCACCAGTTTTTCATAGTCTGTCTTCTGCTCCACGCGGTAGTTCTCAATGTCATACCTCACATTCTTGATGGGGGTATAAATGGAATCTACGGCGATCAATCCGAACTCGGCTTCAGCCGGCTTGTTCTCATCGGCAGGAACATATCCCCGCCCCTTGTTGATGCTCACCTCCATCTGAAGTTTTACATCGGGTTCCATGTGGCAGATGACCAGTTCCGGATTCAGTACCTTGAATCCGCTGAGGAAACGTTGCAGATCTCCTGCTTTAAACTCCTCCTGGCCGGTGAGGGTCACGATGATCTTCTCATCGCTCACATCATCGATCTGTTTCTTGAAACGTACCTGCTTCAGGTTCAATATAATTTCTGTAAGGTCCTCGATCACGCCAGTGATGGTGGAAAACTCATGTTCCACTCCGTCGATCTTGATGTTGGTAATGGCATACCCTTCCAGGGAAGAGAGCAGGATGCGCCTGAGCGCGTTTCCTACCGTAATGCCATAACCTGGCTCTAGGGGACGAAACTCAAATTTACCATACCTGTCATCAGCTTCAAGCATGATGACCTTATCTGGTTTTTGAAAAGCTAAAATGGCCATAATAGGAATGATTAAATTATTTAGAATAAAGTTCGACGATGAGCTGCTCCTTAATGTTCTCGGGGATCTCTTCCCGCTCGGGGCGGTTCAGGAATTTCCCTGTCATGGAAGCCTCATCAAATTCCAGCCATGATGAAGACCCGTACCTTGCTGTGGTCAGCGAATCGGTGATAATCTCCAGCGATTTTGAACGTTCCCTTACCCCCACAAGATCTCCTGCTTTCAGGGTGTAGGAAGGAATATTGACAATCTCGCCGTTGACCGTGATGTGTCTGTGGCTCACCAGCTGCCGTGCTCCGGCACGCGTGGGTGAAAGTCCCAGCCTGTACACCACGTTGTCCAGCCTCGATTCCAGCAACTGAAGGAGTACCTCACCGGTTACCCCCTTGCTCCTGGAAGCCTTGTCAAACATGTTCCGGAACTGCTTTTCCAACACACCATACGTATACTTGGCCTTCTGCTTCTCTTTCAACTGAATACCATATTCCGACGCCTTGCGCCTTCTTTTATTGTTGCCATGCATTCCCGGGGGATAGTTCTTCTTCTCGAAAGACTTATCGGTCCCGAAAATGGGATCTGAAAATTTGCGAGCAATTTTGGTTCTTGGACCTCTGTATCTTGCCATTTATCTTTTTGGTTTGTAGTTTATAATTCCTCTTCAGCTTGGACCATTCCTTAAGGCTGAATTATACCCTCCTCCTCTTGGCAGGACGGCAGCCGTTGTGCGGCAGCGGGGTTACGTCCACGATCTCAGTGACTTCAATCCCTGAGGCATGGATGTTACGGATTGCTGATTCCCTACCGGATCCGGGTCCCTTCACAAATACCTTCACTTTTCTCAGGCCCAGGTCATAGGCGACCTTGGAACAATTCTGTGCAGCCATCTGTGCTGCATAGGGAGTGTTCTTCTTGGAACCCCTGAAGCCCATTTTACCGGAGGAAGCCCATGAAATCACCTGTCCCTGATTGTTGGTCAGAGAGATAATGATATTGTTGAAGGAGGCGTGGATGTGCGCCTGACCTGTAGGTTCAACTTTTACTGATCGCTTTCTTGACGATCCTGTCTTCTTAGCCATGATCTAATTCTTAATTATTTAGCTGCTTTCTTCTTGTTTGCTACTGTCTTCTTCCTTCCCTTCCGGGTACGGGCATTGTTCTTGGTACTCTGTCCGCGAGTAGGAAGACCGATGCGGTGACGGATTCCCCGGTAAGAACCGATGTCCATCAAACGTTTGATGTTCAGCTGAACGGACGATCTCAGCTCACCCTCCACCTTGTACTCATCAGTTTCGTTAATTACCCTTCGGATGGCAGCAATCTGGTCATCATTCCAGTCCTGCACCTTGATATTGCGGTCCACACCTGCAGCATCAAGAATGGATTGTGCACGGCTGCGACCAATGCCATAAATGTAGGTCAGGCTTATTTCGCCTCTTTTGTTTTTGGGCAGATCAACACCAACTATTCTAGCCATAATGCTTGATTATTGTTTTATAAAACTTTTTATCCCTGACGTTGCTTGAACTTGGGATTCTTCTTATTAATTACGTACAAGCGTCCCTTCCTCCTGACGATTTTACAGTCGGCGCTACGCTTTTTCACAGATGCTCTAATTTTCATGTGTACTTGTTTATTTTATTTGTCACATGTAACTCGCGATTTTACATCGCTCGTTTCATAACCTATATATTATCTTCCAACTAACTCAACTCTTTACGCGAGCCTCAAACCCTGACGCTTGCTTCGCAAGCTTCTAACCTCTCTTACTTGTAACGGAACGAAATCCGTCCCTTGGTCAGATCATAGGGAGACATTTCCACTTTCACCCTGTCGCCAGGCAACAGTTTGATGTAATGCATTCTCATCTTTCCGGAGATATGGGCGGTAATAATGTGTCCATTTTCCAGCTCCACCCGGAACATTGCATTCGACAGTGCTTCGGTGATCACACCATCTTGCTCAATAGAAGCCTGTTTTGCCATTTAATTGCTCTGTTTTATTAACACTTCGTCAATATAGGAGAAGGTCGATAATATATCTGCTTCTCCTTTATCTATTGCCACTGCCAGCTCAAAATGGGCAGAGGGTAAATTATCCGCTGCGCGAATGGTCCATCCGTCGGGTTCCTGCCGTATCTGCCTCCGCCCCATGTTGATCATGGGCTCGATACAGATCACCATGCCCTTTTTCAGTTTTGGGCCCGATCCCCTCCGGCCGTAGTTGGGAACCTCCGGCGCTTCATGCATGTTGCGCCCAAGTCCGTGTCCCACCATTTCTCTCACCACACTGTAACCCCCTTTTTCGGCATGCTCCTGAACGGCGTACCCGATGTCACCCACCCGGTTGCCCTCCACCGCCGCCTCAATCCCTTTGAAAAGGCATTCGCGTGTTACGGTCAGCAGCCTGCGGACGTCCGCACTTACTTCTCCCACCTCGAAGCTGAAAGCCGTATCGCCGTAAAATCCCTCCTTGACCACGCCGCAGTCGACCGATATCAGGTCGCCATCTTCCAGGATCACTTTTTCTGAAGGGATCCCATGTACCACTTCCGAATTTACGGAAGTACAGAGTGTCTTGGGATATCCCTGGTAACCCAGGAATCCGGGGACAGCCCCGTGGTCGCGGATGAAAGTCTCGGCCACCTGGTCGAGCCGCTCGGTGGACACTCCGGGCCTGATATGCTTGGCAAGCTCGGCCAGTGTCTTGGAAACCAGTTGATTGCTTTCACGCATCAACTCAATTTCCTCCGCAGTCTTAATAACAATCATCAAAGAACGTTCAATCTTACTATATGGCAGCTGCACTGCCGGTCCGGCCCTTAATCCTGCCTGACTTGGTCAAACCGTCATAATGACGCATCAACAGGTGGCTTTCGATCTGCTGCAGGGTATCGAGGATCACCCCCACCATGATCAGGAGGGAAGTGCCGCCGAAAAACTGGGCGAAACTCTGATTGATACCTGCCATCATCGCGAAAGCGGGCATAATGGCCACAAAAGCCAGGAAAAATGATCCCGGCAGGGTGATCCTGGACATGATAGAATCCAGGAATTCTGCGGTCTTGCGACCGGGTTTTACCCCGGGAATAAAACCGCCATTCTTTTTCATATCCTCTGCCATCTGCGTGGGATTCACGGTGATGGCTGTATAGAAATAGGTAAACAGGATGATGAGCATGGCATTGGTGAAGTTGTACCAGAATCCCACGGGATTGCTGAATACAGCTGCGAAGCCTGATGCTGCATCGGCCTTGGCGAATCCAGCCACAGTAATGGGGATGAACATAAAGGCCTGGGCAAAGATGATGGGCATTACACCGGCGGCATTCACCTTCAGGGGAATGTACTGGCGCACCCCGCCATATTGCTTGTTTCCTACAATGCGCTTGGCATACTGTACCGGGATCCTTCGGGTTCCCTGCACCAGGAGGATGGTTCCCATGAATACCACAAACAGGACCAGGATCTCCACCAGGAAGGCCACCAGACCTCCACCCTGCTGCTCAAGCCTTGAAAGGAACTCGAGGCCCAGCGACTGGGGCATGCGGGCAATGATACCGATCATGATGATCAGGGAAATTCCGTTTCCGATGCCCTTGTCCGTGATCTTTTCTCCAAGCCACATGATAAACATGGTGCCAGCCGTAAGGATCACCATGGCAGCCATGCGGGAAAATGAGGGCGCAAAGGCCTCTGCAGGAAGCTGGTAACGCAGGCTGGTAATATAACTCAGTCCCTGGGGGATCAGAATGGCCACGGTCAGGTAGCGGGTAATCTGATTGATCTTCCTTCGTCCGCTCTCTCCTTCACGCTGCAATTTCTGGAAGTATGGAACCGCTATACCCAAGAGCTGCACCACAATGGAGGCAGAGATATAGGGCATGATCCCCAGTCCGAATATGGAAGCCCTGGCAAAGGCACCTCCTGTAAAGAGATTAAGCAGATCGAGAATCCCGGTTCCTCCCTGGCGGTTCTTGGCCAAATCGGCGATCATCACCGGATCGATGCCAGGCAGTACAATGTGCGTACCCAGGCGATAGATCAGGATGATCCCGAGGGTGTAGATGATCCTGGCCCTCAGGTCCTCAATCTTCCAGATGTTTCGTATCGTTTCAATAAACTTCTTCATGGTAGCTTAGCTATATCAATCGATTGTCTCTGCTGTCCCTTTCGCGGCCTCAATGGCTGTCACTGCCGATTTGGAAAAGGCGTGGGCTTTCACATTCAGTTTTGCCTTCAGTTCCCCGTTGCCCAGGATCTTCACCAGGCTGTTCTTGCGGACCAGTCCGGCCTCGATCAGCACATCCACATCGATGTCTGAGATCTTCCTGGCGTCGGCCAGCTCCTGTAGGGTGCTGATGTTGATCCCTTTATATTCCTTTCGGTTGATGTTTTTAAAACCAAATTTGGGAACCCTGCGCTGCAGCGGCATCTGACCACCTTCAAAACCGGTCTTCCGGGAGTAACCGGAACGGGACTTCTGTCCCTTGTGACCGCGCCCGGCGGTACCACCAGTTCCGGCTGCCTGTCCGCGACCGATCCTCTTCTTGCCTTTGGTGGACCCTTTTGCTGGTTTTAAGTTGCTTAAATCCATCTTTATATCTTTTTTTTCCTGACTCGGCGTTACCCGGCCCGCGGCTTCGCGGTCTTCGGTTCGCCTCCTGTCTTTTGGTTCTACTTTTTACTTGCCAATTTCTTCGACCTCCACCAGGTGACTCACCTTGCTGACCATGCCCAGTACCTGGGGGGTGGCTTCCACCTCAATGGTCTGGTGAAGTTTTCTGAGCCCCAGAGCCTCCAGGGTAAGCTTCTGCCTCTTGGGCTTCTTGATGGCACTTTTCACCTGGGTTACTTTGATTTTTCCCATCGTATGATTGAATTATCCGTTAAATACTTTGTCAAGATTCACCATCCTCTGCTGGGCCACAGCCTTGGCATCCCTCAACTCAAGCAGGGCATCAAAGGTAGCCTTCACCAGGTTGTGGGGATTGGAAGAGCCCTTGGATTTCGCCAGCACATCCTTCACCCCCACACTTTCCAGAACGGCACGCATGGCACCACCAGCCTTTACACCGGTACCACTGGAGGCAGGCTTGATAAATACCTTGGCTCCCCCATACTTGCCATACTGCTCATGGGGAATGGTCCCGTTGATGATGGGCACCTTGATCAGGTTCTTCTTGGCATCCTCCACACCCTTGGCAATGGCAGTGGTTACTTCGTTGGCTTTGCCCAGGCCATGACCCACGATGCCTTCTTCGTTGCCCACCACGACTATGGCTGAAAGACTGACGGTACGGCCACCCTTGGTTACCTTGGTATCCCGTTGGATGCTTACCAGACGGTCTTTTAACTCAAGGTCACTTGTCTTAACTTTTCTGATACCTGTTGACATATCTCTTCTTATAATTTAAGTCCGCTTTCCCTGGCAGCATCTGCTAGATTCTTTACCCTGCCATGGTACAGATAGCCGTTTCGGTCGAATACGACTGTTTCAATTCCTTTTTCCTTTGCGATCTCAGCAATGCGCTTGCCCACCAGTTTGGCCTGATCGATCTTATTGACCTTCTTGGAGGCGATTTCCTTTTCCTTGGAAGAGGCAGATGCCAGGGTGTTCCCTGTTACATCGTCCACCAGCTGCACATAAATCTGCTTGTTGCTGCGGTATACGGTCATCCGGGGACGTGCCCCGCTACCGGACAGCCTTTTGCGGATCCTGTATTTGATTCTCTGCCTTCTACCTGCTTTCGTTAA
>CBDTYO010000202.1:0-7456 GCA_965364615.1 uncultured Bacteroidia bacterium | reverse complement strand
GTGAGTGGCTGAAACCACTGGTTTGCTAAACCAGCGTACGGGTAATACTGTACCGCGGGTTCGAATCCCGCCCTCACCGCTTTAATAAACGGGGTATATCGCATTCCGGTTAGCGCATCCCGAGTGCTCGGGAGGGTCTCAGGAGCAACCCTTTATGGAATAACCGGAAATTGAAATATTAACGGGGTATAGCGCAGTCCGGTTAGCGCACCTGCTTTGGGAGCAGGGGGTCGCAGGTTCGAATCCTGCTACCCCGACAAATGAAAAAGGCCATCATGCCAAAGGCATGGTGGTTTTTTCGTTTTTAGGCCCGACAGGGACTGGTACCTGTAAGGGCCTAAGGACGGAAAAACAACACCTTCGTGTTATGGCCTTTTTCTTTTGACATCCTCCCATTCAAGATCACGAGAAGCGAAGCTTCGAGCAATCCTACTACCCCGACATAACAGGACATCTTCTTCACGTTGGGAGGTGTCCTTTTTATTTCTGTGCCGCAAGGCGGGCGGGTCAGACATTCAAACAAAAAGTAATGTCCCATAACACTCTTGCTTATGATATATTCAAAGCTGGTCTTCGTCCATTCTTTTGAAACCTACTCGCTTTCGACTTTTATGTTCTAGTTCCTGTTGCTTGACCTGCTCTAATTGCTTGAGGTATTCAAATATTAATAGGATCTTCTTATCGTGTTCGATATCTTTTCTTTCTAGATCATCAAGTTTCTTCAAGATAGCTATATGAGTTTCTAGTATTTTACGCATACGGGTAAAAACCCTCATTATCTGGATGTTTACCTTGATCGCTCTCTTACTGGGTGAAACCCCAGAAAGCATAGCAACTCCTTGCTCTGTAAAAGCATAAGGTAATTTCCGGCGGCCGCCCCAACTTGATGTCGCAAATTGCGATTTCAAGTTTTCAAATTCCTCATCTGTTAACTGAAACATGAAGTCGGCAGGAAATCGATCAATATTGCGCTTGACTTGCTCATTCAGTCTACGGGTTTCCACATCATAAAGCTCTGCCAAATCATTATCCAGTATTACTTTCTTACCCCTGACAACGAAGATCTTATTGGTTATTAATTCGTCAGGTATCCCGGGTGTATACCTATTTTGATCCATTTTTTTGATATTTAAGAAATTCGAATATCGTATTTCAAGCTATATGAAGTATATGATCTACTAGGGTTAATGAACCTATACTCAAATTGTCAGCGTAACCTTTTAGTAGAAAAGAATAGAAGCCTGCTCATCGATAATTTAGTACGCGCCCAACCAACACAGAATTAATTATCTCAAATATCATTAAAGGCAGGCATATCTCTGAAGCCGGAAGAAATAAAAACGCGCATGATCTGAATATTGACTTTAATTGCTCTGTCACTATGCAGTACCCCCGAAAGCATTGCAACACCCTGCTCGGTAAAAACATACGGTAACTTCCGCCTGCCTCCCCAACTTGATATTCCAATTTGGAATATCAAGTTGTTGAATTCCTTTTTCGTTAATTGAAACATGAAGTCATCTGGGAAGCGAGCATAATTCCTTTTAACAGCTTTATTGAGATTTCCAGTAGTAACACCATAGAGTTCTGCAAGATCTTTATCTAGCATCACCCTTTTATCCCTGATCATGTAGATTTTATTCATGATCAATTCATCCGGAATCAAGCTGTTCCCGCAAATCTACCTTTCGTTTCAACGGTTGATTTTTCTTTTTCAGGAATGTCCTTTTATCTTCCCATCCTTCCAGATACGCATAGATAAATTTGAACTAAATTTACCTGAGAATTGAGAAGAGGGGGATTCATTTCGCTCTTTATAATTCCAATCCATTGGTTATGTGTTCAGGAAAGCCTGACATTTGAATGGTAGATTTCATATAAAGCTTTCATTATGGTAACAGTAAGATCAATGTTGGCTCTTATCCTGTTGGGAAGCCATCTGATCAGTTTGGCGCAATCCAGTCCAAGAGAAGATTTATCGAGCAGAAACATTAAGCTTTCCGGGTGGGCCAGGGAGTTTCTAGTCCGGCAGGATAGTGGATTAACGGGGTTTCCCGAAGCGAGTGGATTTCCGTTTAATACCGGTATGTGGACTACCTATATGGATTTCCGGGATAGGGAGTATCCGGGAGGAACGGAGTGGTGGCCCTACGAACAAACTGCCTTTTACCTGGATGGTGCTCTTCGATGCGGTTACATGATCGGATCGGAGAAACTGATCAACCGGGCAAAGGAGAATATCAACTATGTTATTGATCATCTGGACGAAGAGGGTAAACTGCGGGTGGGGAACATTACGGATGATTCATGGGCCCTGGTTTTGTTCATGACCCTGTTGTTCGAAGAATACGAGGCGAACCTGGACAAGGAATTACTGACGACCATAGAGAATCATTACCGAAGTGTTTACAGCAAAGCAGAGAACTTCCAGTTACCGGAAGCAGCGGAATTCAGTATCCGGACCTTGCTTCACATCGAGCACCTGTGCAGATTGTCTGAAATCACTGGCAATAAGTGGTATCTGAGCACTGCCGAGAAACTCTATTCAACCTTTCAGAACACGGCCATCAAGGAGAACAACAACCAACTTCTTGAACTTTCTGCGCTTGGCATGAGGCAGGGAATGGTGCATTATGGTCATGGATTTACCTACAGCGAATTTGTCAAGCTCACAGCCGTTTTGTACTACTATACCCGGAAGGAGGAATACAGGGAAGCATTGGAAAATGCCATGAATATCCTTTCAGAAAATCATGAACTAGCAAGCGGGATCCCAAGCTCCGTTGAAGGTTTGCATGGTAAGGAATCACATATGGCGCATGAGATCTGTACGATCAACAGTTTTATCTGGACCTATGGCTGGGCGCTGATTGCCACCGGGGATGCAGCATACGCTGATAAAATGGAGAAGGCATTATACAATGCGGGTTTCAGTTCAGTGACCTCAGATTTCAGGGCCCACCAGTATTACAGTGCGCCCAATATGCCGATAAGTTCCGGCATGTCCAGTTTCTACAACGATAAAGAGACCTGGGGAGCCGGTCCCAAGGCGAGGCTTTGTTATCGACCGGGTCATGATACCGAATGCTGTTCCGGATCTATTCACCGGATTTTCCCCATCAGCATCAATCGATCTGCCCTGATAGAACAGGACGGCATCAAGCTGGCCCTCTATTTACCCTCAACCATCGATGTAATCGTAAAGAATGAACAGCTGAAATTCAGGCAGGAAACCAGCTATCCTTTCAGCCATTCCATAAAGATTTTGATCGAGAATGCACCCTCTAGTAAGATCCATCTGGATTTCCGGATTCCGGGTTGGTCTGAAAGTTATTCCATAAAACTAAATGGGATAACTATCAGCGAAGGGACAGATAATGCTTATTTTGAAAGAGTAAGCAGAAGATTCCGAAAAAATGATACTATTCTTATAGAATTCGCAACCCGTCCCAGGATCGAGGACCGTGGACCTGGAGTAGCCATAAACTATGGCCCCCTGGTTTATTCATTTCCCGTGAAGGCCCGAAAACGACTGATTACCCAGCATGACGCGCAAAAAGCCAGTCCTGATTTCCCGGCTTACGAACTTTTACCGGAGGATCCTCACCACTGGGCCTATGCGGTACACCAGGATCTATCGAGCAGTGATGTGGAGATAGTGAGAACGGGTCACAAGGGTTATCCCTGGGATTATTCTGGTTCTCCGGTGAAACTGAAGGTTCCGGCACGTCACGTTAAGAACTGGAAATTAAAAGACTATGTTTCACTGACAAATTTCCCGCAAGTCCCGGAACTCAGTGAGCAAACAGACACCCTTTTACTTGAACCCATGGGCGGGACGTTGCTGAGGATTACCGAGTTTCCCAAGGGGAATTGGAATCAGTAATGCCGATAATAGACAATGTCAAGAATGGAGAAGGCTGATTCTCAATGGAATGATCCGCTGATATCCCTGTCCCATTAACTTTTCAACTGGTTTATATTTAATATATTTATAGATACAAGTCCCCGTATCTATGAAGCGATGGGTCATATTTTGCTTGCTAAGTGCAAGCATGGGTAGCATATACTCTCAGGTAATATTTACCGAGAGTTTTACGGTGATTCTTGATTCAGCGAGGATAAGAGGTTCCATTACCCCTGAGATCAGGATCAGAACACAAAAGAAAGTGCTCACAGAGATCGATAACCTGGCCGATGTTTCGATTCGAATTCAAAAAAGCAGTTTAACATTGGCCAACCGCATAGAATTTTCAAAATATGGCAATGAACTGGCTCTTAGCGGAGGGTACGTATATGCAGAGCTAAGGAATTTCACTGATAAATTTGTTGTACCTGAATACCATGGCCAGGTGGTATATGATCACCCCAGGGGACTTCAGATCAAATATGCCGGAGGTATCAATGCCAGACTCAGGCTCTATACAAAGAATAGTGTAGGCCTATTTTTTGGCCTCGGGCCTTTTTATGAATATGAAAGATGGGATTACAGCGGTGTGGATGATGATCTGGTTCCTGCCGATCCTTCCATACAAACCATAAGACATTTTAAGCTGGCCTCATATATCAGTTACAAGCAGATATTATTTGATGCATTAAATCTTGATTTTAGTTTTTATTATCAAGACAGGTTTAGTGAAATATTCAAAGCCCCGAGACTTGCCTCAAGCATGAAAATCGGGTTTCAAATCACAAAACATTTTGAGGCTCTGATTATGTACCAGACTATCTATGACTTTCAACCAGTGGTCCCGATCAATAAGTGGTATCATAATTACTATGCCACAATATCCATCAATTTTTGAAAGTTATTGTCAGTTTTCGCCGTTGGCAAATTCGGGCAGATAAACCTTCGGAGGCTTATCGGCATATGTCAATCGGCTCATTGGAGTAATACTCACAGAAAATCATTAAACCCTGGTTTGAATATGTTGTCTAACATCTATATAACCGATAAGCATCAAGGATATAGTACACGAAAAGCAACTACTCACCAAACAAATAATTTACATGAAAACCAATCGTTTACAGATTATCGCGGCCATCCTGCTGGCTGGCCTTACCGCGATGTATGCACAGGACTGGCCCCAATACCTCGGTCCGGACCGAAACAGTACATCCCCCCAACAAAATTTACTGCGTTCCTGGCCTGAAAACGGACCCGATGTGCTTTGGACCGTAGGGGTCGGTATCGGCTATGGCGGACCGGTGGTGCAGGACGGTAAGATCTACTTGCTCGACCGGGACGACCAGTCAGGGGACAACCTGAGGTGTTTTGACCTGAATACCGGCAAGGAGCTCTGGAATTTTGCCTATGATGCGCCCGGTTCGGTGATGTTCCCCGGCTCCAGAAGTGTTCCCATTGTGGATGGCAAGCATGTCTATTCCTGCGGACCATACGGCGACCTTTACTGCGTCGATATAAACACCCATAAGCCGGTATGGAACAAGAATGTCTGGACGGATTTCGGGGGGGGAGAAATTCCCAGGTGGGCCATCTCCCAGTGTCCCCTGGTGTATGGAGATTTGCTGATCCTGGCTTCGCAGGCCCCTGAAGCAGGGGTGGTTGCCTATAACAAGCTCACAGGGGAATTGAAATGGAAAACGCCCTCCCTGGGAGAGGTGGGATATGTCAGCCCGGCCATCGTCAAAATTGATGGGGAAGACCATGTGGTCATGGTCACTGCTTCCGGCGGCGGAAGGGGAGCGCCAGTTGTACCGGGGAAAATCGTTGGGATTGATCCGGGATCGGGCAAAGTCCTTTGGGAAAATACCGACTGGGTATGCCGCATCCCCATACCCAGTGCGGTGGATGCAGGAGAGAACAGGATCCTGGTGTTGGGAGGATATGATCTGGGTGCACTGATGATCAAGGTGGAGAAGGAAGCAGATGGAAGCTATGGAACCAGTGTGCTGATCAAGACCGAAGAGTTTGGTGATCAGACCAAACCCCCCATCTTACATGAAGGATATTTCTATGCCCAGTTTGGGACCAATAATACCCGCGACGGCCTCAGCTGCATGAACATGGATGGCGAGATCATGTGGAAAACCAAGCGTGAGCCGGATTTCAACAAAGGCAGCATGATCCTGGCCGACGGACTGATCCTGGCCACCGACGGTGCCAAAACCTTATACCTGATCGAGCCGGATCCTTCGGGATTCAAGCCGCTGGCTTCAGCTGAATTGCTTGCAGAGGCAGATACGGGGGATGATCCCGGGGCTGCCAGGTTCGGGACCCAGAACTGGGCACCCATCGCCCTGGCGGATGGCAAACTGTTGATCCGCGACCAGAGCCAGATGATGTGTGTCAAGGTGGCTGATTAGAGCCTGTAAGGTTTGAGGTTTCAGGAATTGATGGATTGTATCCGAATTCTTCAAACCAGAAGCCCCATTCTGTTTGTATGCGCTCCCGGAGGGCTTTGGGAAGTGGTCGGTAGGTATTGCGCCGGTATTTCCTGACCGAATCCAGGTATTCCTTCATGTGGGGCAGGGCCTCTTCGAATCCCTCCAGACCTAGTGTGTGGTAAGTGCTTTCCATGGTGTCCAAAGGTTTTTTTTCAAGGTCATCGAAAGCGATTTCCACCAGGTTTCCGGTCGGAATCAGCCCTCGTTCGGAAAGGTATTTGCGGAGGATCAGGGCATTATCATTCACAATGATCTGTTCAATCTCCTTCTGACTGCAATGTTGAAGAAACTGGCTGTTGATCATCCGGTTGTAAAGCTTGCGGGTGGATCTGAAAACGGTGTAGGGATCGCGGTGAATGAATATGAATTTAGCCTGGGGAAACAACTCCAGCAGTTCTTTCACGCGCCCCGTATTGTGAGGATTCTTAAGCAGCAGGTCCTTCTTCTTGCCATAGAAAACAATGCCTTTCAACAGATACAGATAGTCCATCCTCCATTGCTCCTTTTCTTTTTCGTCGATGCCTTCAAACAGGTGGTATTTGTTGAAGTAGGACCGGTTGTGCGGGAAAAAAAAGGAGTGAATGCTGCTACGGGTGGTGGTTGTGCAGAAAGGCTGTTCTTCCTCGGCAGGATCATCCAGGGTAACCTTTACATTGTCCTGCGGCCTTCTTCCCGGCACAAAAATGCTCAGGATTTTATTCAACCTGTCCAGGCTTAAAAGCGAGAAATTGAAGGTAAATGCCTGGTGGTTTTTGAGGTATCCAAACTGCGGATCCCGTGCCATCAGATAATGAAGGTGGGTGGTGCCGGTACGCCACAATCCGAGGATAAAAACAGGCGGATGATCCTCCAGGGAGATCTTGCGGATTTTTTTAGAAAACAGAATCCTCTGGGCCAGAAATCCTGCTGCAAAAAGGTGGCTGAAAAAAGCAATTCTCCGGGCCCTGAAACGGTATACTTTGTCAATGCGATTCTCTCGCTTCAGTTCCTTCCAAACCCTCGGAAGCACTGTATAGAGCTGATGTTCCTTGACTTTGAATCTCTTCTT
>CBDTYO010000201.1:0-7485 GCA_965364615.1 uncultured Bacteroidia bacterium | reverse complement strand
CATGCCCTGAACGAACTGGGATTGAAAGACAACAACATCGTGGTGTTCACATCCGACCATGGGTACCACATGGGAGAGCATGACTACTACCAGAAACTTTCTTTGTTTGAACATTCGGACCGGATGCCTCTGATCATTTCCTATCCTGGACAAAAGACCAAAGGCCAGGTGACCCATTCGTTTGTGGAAATGATCGATTTCTACCCGACCCTGGCTGAGTTGACCGGGCTTACCTGTCCGGAATATGTTATGGGCAAGAGCATGGTGCCCGTTCTGGAGGATGCCGGTGCAGGGATCCGGGATTGTGCCTTTTCCCAGGTGGCCAACGACTATATGAGCCGCTGGATGAACGCATGGCACGGCTATACCATCCGGACAGACCTCTATCGGTATACCCGATGGGAAGAAGGCGGAGAAGGCATGACCGAATTCTACGACCGTGTGAAGGACCCGAAAGAAATGGTGAACCAGGCAGGCAATCCCCAGTACAGGGATATTATCAGACAACTGAACATACTGCTTCAGGAAAGGATCGATGAAGCCAATCAGGCACCCAAAGGACTCACGGTCGTGGATGACCCTGGATAATGTTGGAAATGTGACGCTTGTGTCGGGAGAGCTAAGTGGGACCCATGCAATGTTCCTTGCTTTGTTGCCACAGCCGAATGAAATTGCCGCTTATTCCGAGCACGTCCCACCCCCACAATGGCTACTTTATTTTATTTCTGTATTTTAATTGGCTAAACCCAATTTCTGACCATGATTAAACAGCTCTTTGCATTATCGTTCATGCTTCTGATAAGCATGAATGGGACAGGACAGCTATTCGATTCGGATGTGTACAAGGTAAATCCCTGGATAGACGGTGCGATTACCCTGGCGGCCACTGGCACCAATGCCCTTGGAATGAGGTTGGTGGACCAGAAGAATCCATTGGACTCTATCGAAATCAGCCTGTTGGATGCAAATGATATCAATGCGTTTGACAGATCTGCCACAAGGCAGGATGCATCCTTTATCCATCAGGCCTGGAAGGTGTCTGATTTTGGCATGAGAGGAAGTTTCTTGCTTCCTGCCCTGTTGATGCTCGACAGGGAGATCCGGCAGGACTGGGCTCCGGTGCTTTTGCTGTACCTGCAGTCCGAAGCCATTGTCGGAAATTTGTTCTCCTGGGGGGCAGCCATTCATATCGACAGGATACGTCCACTGGTTTACAATCCCGAGGTTTCTTACGAAGACAAGACCTTTAAGCGAAATAAGAACTCTTTTTACAGCGGGCATACCTCCACTTCTGCCACAGCCAGTTTCTTTGTTGCCAAGGTGTATTGCGATTACCATCCCGAGCTGGGGAACAAGAAGTACTATATATATGGCCTCGCCCTGATTCCCCCGGTATTTACAGGATATTTCCGGTACAAAGGCATGAAGCATTTTCCCACCGATGTGCTGACCGGTCTCATGGTTGGGGCAGCCACCGGGATCCTTGTTCCCCATTTGCACAAACACAGGAAACATGAAAACCTTACCTTTGTGCCTTTCACGGGACAATACTCCGGCATCTCCCTCAATTTGACGTTCTGATTCCAACAGGTACTGCCGGATAATTATTACATTAGATTGCTCAGGATTTCATTTCAATTCGACATATGCCAATGACAGCCGTCAAGATCAACCATCTGTATAAATCTTACAACGGGAATCCTGCAGTCAAAGATTTAACTTTTTCAATGAATTCCGGGGAGCTGCTGGGCCTCATCGGGCCCAATGGTGCGGGCAAAAGCACCACCATCAAAATCCTGCTGGATTTTCTGAAACCCGATTCCGGGGATGTCAGCATCTTTGGAGAACCGATGAATGAAACCCTCAAGAATCTTATTGGCTACCTGCCGGAAGAACGGGGACTCTATAAACGACTCACGGCGATCGATCAGATCCTCTACTTTTCCTCTTTGAAAGGGATGGATCGTTTAAGCGCAGAAGCGAAAGCCGATCAGTTGCTGCGCCGTACAGGGATGCTGGAAAGCAAAAAGAAAAGGATCAAGGATATGAGCAAGGGAATGGGCCAGATCATCCAGTTCATTGTCACCGTGATCCATGATCCTCAACTCATCATCCTGGATGAACCCTTCTCTGGTCTTGATCCGGTGAATACAGAAATGATGAAGAACTTCATAGCGCAGCTGAGGGATGAAGGGAAGGCTGTCATTTTGAGCACCCATCAGATGAATCAGGTGGAAGAATTATGTGACCGGGTACTGATGATTAACCATGGCAGGGAGGTCCTCCACGGAGACCTGCTGGAAATCAAGAGCAATTACAAAGAACATTCCGTGCGCATCGACGTGACAGGTGAACTTGGGGACCTGCAGGGCGTGATCCAAAGTAAAGTTGAAAGAGGGATCACTGAACTTAAACTGTCTCCGGAAACAACTCCACAACGCATCCTTGATCAATTACAGGAGAAGGGCCTGACCATTCATCATTTTGAGGTCAAGAAACCCTCCCTGCATGAAATATTTCTCCAAATAGCCGGTGACCATGAATAAAACCTATCTGATATTCAGGCACGAGTTTTCGCTCGCCATCAAAAGGGCCGGTTATATCATTCTGACACTGGCAGTACCCGTATTGGCTTTGCTGGCCATCGGAATTGGCCAATTGGTCACAAGCCTTTCCCAGTCTCCGGAAACTGAAATCCTGCTTATCGGTTACGTAGATGAGCTGGGACTGGTGAATGAATCCTTAGATGAGGGCTATGCCAGATTTATCCCTTATGCTTCCAAGGAAGATGCCAATCAAGCCTTGGGCAGCTATGAGATTTCAACATACATCCTCATACCTGAGGATTATTTGTCCGCTGAAACCATTCAAAGGTTTACCCTGGAAAATGAAAGCACTACTTCACCGGCAATGGTCGGTCTGATATGGAGGTTTCTATCGGAGAATCTGCTCAGGGATGCAGTATCGCCTGAAGTCCTGGACCGAGTTGTTTCTCCCCTGAATCTGAAGGTTTCCCGTGTGACGGCGCAGGGTGAACAGGCCATTGAACAAAAGAGTTTTTTCAATGTGATCATCCCCGGCATATTTTCCTTGCTGCTTAGCCTTTCTCTAATGTTCGGGGTCATTTCCCTGGTCAATAGCCTGGGTGAAGAAAAGGAGAGCCGCCTCATTGAAGTACTGTTTTCTTCGGTCTCTGTCCGCCAACTTCTGGTAAGCAAGTTGCTGGCCCTGGGTTTGGCGGGATTGTTGCAAGTATTGTTCTGGTTGATCACAACACCTCTGCTCCTGCAACTGGCCACATCACTGTTCGGGGGTCTCCTGAATGACATAGAAATCCCCACCAGTTTTCTGTTGCTTGGCACACTCTATTTTATTCTCGGTTATCTCCTTTTTGCCGTTCTGTCCATCGGTGTGGGTGCCATTACCCCCACCGCCAGGGAAGGGGGTCAATTATCCATGATATACGTGATGTTGAGCTTTGTCCCACTCTGGTTCGCCTCCCTGCTATTTGCCTTCCCCAACGGTACTTTCTCGGTCATATTGACTCTTTTCCCCATAACTGCACCCATCCAAAATATGCTAAGGCTTGGAGTGACAGATATTCCCCTGTGGCAGATCCTTGCCAGCATGGGATTGTTGATATTGTCCATCACATTGGGGCTGTATTTCTCCATCAAGATCTTCCGGATCTATATGCTGATGCATGGAAAACGACCGGGCCTGAAAACCCTCATTCGGCATTTTAAGGATGCCTGATCTGCCGGGCACCATGCTGCTCTAATCAAGGAAATGGTTCATCAGGAGAAAAAACAAGGGAGCAGCTAAGGATGCCAGCATGTTCACCACATCGTTGGGAGAAATTGATTCTGATCCTATTCTCTTCACGAAATATGCCATTCTATTCATACGAGGTTCCACAAATGCGCCCAGTGCTGAATCCACAAAAGATGCCAGGAAGCCGGCAAACGCCAGAATCAGGATGGTTTGAAAATCCATCCCCTGAAAAAAAACGGTCCAGGCCAGCATGGCCACCAGGAAGGATCCGGTAAAGGCGGCCAGGGTGCCGGCCACCGAAATACCCCCCGACACACCGGAAGCGGCGATGCGCCATCCGGAGAGGGATAGACATTTTTTATGAAAAACCGGGCCAATCTCACTGGCCCAGGTATCGGCGGTGACCGCAGCCACGACAGATATAAAAAGATAGATGAAGATCAGCTGAGAGGATATCAGAAACCCTATGGAAAAAACCAACCCAACCAGGATGTTTGCCATCACCTGCCAGATATTTCTTCGTCCGGCACCATGCATTTTCCGATGAACCCATCCATTGATTCTGGTGAAGATCACCGAGGTGACAAAGAAAAAGGCCACGGGGATGCCCCAGTCGGGTCCCAGGATGCCAAACAGGTAAACGCCCAGGAGGTGCGCCGCAATGGTGCCCTTTCTGGTGAGGATACCGCCCCTGTAAAGCACAATGGATATCATCCCCATGGAAAGTATGACAGCAGCGATCCACAGGGCATTGATTTCCTTCCCATGGGTGAAAAAGAAAAAAAGTGCGGTCCCCAAAGGTATGGCCAGGTTGTCGGAGCCTTTGTGAGAGATGATCTCAAAATGGATGGCGCACACCACTGTTAACATCACAAAAAGTAATGTTTCTTTGCCAGATCCGGGCAACAGGACAAGGGATATGATAAAGGCACTAAGGGCAAATCCGATGATGCCCACCGGAGTTTTCTTTTCACTCAGAATGGCAAATTGTGGATTTCCCGGAACCAGGTATCCCCCCATATTTGCCACAGTATCGGAAATGGCCAGCAACAACAATGAGATCTGGAAATAATAGAGGGGCAGGTCATAGAGCACGAGGAAAGACGATAGGATACCCACTGGGTAGAATAGCGTGCCCCAGCTCGCCCCCCCGGTCACATGAATGTAATTAAACCTTTTAACAAAATAGGTAAGGAAAGAAAAAACGGTCCCCGCAATGAACACAATCAGAAGTGTCTGCCGTGAAAAGCGAAACGTCAGGTAAAAAATCACCAGGCCTGTTACCAGATGAACCCCTTTCCTGATCAAATACTTCGAGTGCTTGCTTTCCGGCCTGAAGTATCCCAGAGAAAGTATGAGCACCATATAGGCAATGAGGAGAACAAGTACCTGATAATTCATATATTTGGCTTTCAAGCAGAACCAACTGTTTACAAATATGACGAAAAAAAAGGATCCTTCGCTGCTGCAGATGATCAGGGCACCCTTTCTGTCCTCCATCATTGCACCCATCGTAACAGGCACCTTACTAGGTGCCAAGATTGCCGGTAGCTTCGGCCTGGTGGAGTTTCTGCTGGTTCTGATCACGGGACTTGGATTACACATTGCCGTTAATGTTTACAATGACATTTACGATACACTGCAGGGTACCGACAAGGTGAATGTCCACAGAAACGAATTCAGCGGCGGATCTGGGGTCTTGCTTGACAATCCTGACTTGTTCAAACGCATGTACTGGTTGGCAAGGTCGGGCCTGGTAATTGCTTTAATTTCAACCGCCGGGCTCATGTTCTTCGTAGACCGTGAACTCTGGATCTACCTGTGGGGACTGTATCTGCTTTCTGCATTTTTCAGTAAATATTATACAGCGGCTCCCGTCAAGCTTGCCTACCGCGGCCTTGGTGAAATATCTGTCTGGTTCGCCTTCGGCCCAATGGCCATTGCCATTGCCGCGATCAGCCAGGGTGTCTTTCCCAACAGCCAGATCCTGTTGCTGATGCCCGTATCCGGATTAAGCACCCTTTCCATACTCCTGGTGGGTCAGCTGATCGATCTGGATGCAGATAAAAAAGGAGGAAAACACGGAATGGCTTCCAGGCTTGGAACCTTTCCCACTGCGGTTTTTTATGTGCTGGCCCAGATGACGCTTATTACATTGGTCGTGCTGATGGCCTTCTTGTATGAAGGCAACGCCTGGCCACTATTGATCGCGCTTCTGCCCTACCTGCTGATTTTTCCTAAAACTCTGGTCATGATCCTGAAACATCATGGCGATCCCGAGGAGCTGAAGAAAGTGGCCAAAATGACCGTACAGATCCATCTGCTCTCCTCGCTGCTGCTGATCGTTGGATTTATTATCTATCTCTAAGCAAATGAATATCCCTGCCTGGCCTCTCTTAGAAGAACCAACGTTTTGAGCAATAATCGGTGATGGCAGAGGACCGGATTGAAAAATGACCGACTGATGGGTGCTGACACACTGATACCGATATATACAATCATCATTTTCTCCATCCTCTTGATCGGGCTGGTTTTTAAGAGCGTGCGGATCCCTTATGTGGTCAGCTATCTCATTGTTGGCATTTTGCTGGGCCCTTTCGCCTTTGGATTGGTGACCGATACGGCCCTGGTGGAACAATTTGAAACGGCAGGATTGATCTTTCTGCTGTTTTTTGTGGGAATGGAAATCTCATTGCAGGAACTACTGAAGAATTGGAAAATCCCGATAGTCGGAACGTTGATACAGGTAACGCTCACCACGGGAGTGATCTTTATCCTGGGAATTTTCCTGGATTGGAAATTGATTCGTGTGATATTGATCGGTTTTGTGATCAGTATCAGTAGTACGGCTGTGGTTATAAAACTCCTGCATGAATGGAACCAGCACAACACACATGTGGGCAGGAACGTCATCGGGGTGTTGCTGGTCCAGGACATTGCCCTGATCCCCATGATCATTGTACTCGACTTGATGCAGGGGGAAGCCACACCCGTCAAAGATATTGTGCTGCAGCTTATCGGTGGAAGTCTTTTGGTGGTCATGATCGCCTATTTGTTTCGAAAAAAGGAAGTGCATCTGCCTTTTTTAAACTACTTCAAGGGGCATAAGGAGCTTCAGATCTTTGCGGCCCTTGCCATTTGTTTTGGGATGGCCATGGGGACCGAGCTATTCAGACTTTCACCCTACCTGGGTGCTTTTGTGGCAGGAATATACATACGTGCGACCCGCGAAACTGAATGGATCCATATCACCCTGGAACCTTTCTACATTTTCTTTGTGGCAATCTTCTTTGTTTCAGTGGGTATGGTGCTCGACTTGACTTTCCTGCTTGATAACTGGGGCATCATCCTTTTGCTGGTGGGCCTGGTGTTTCTCCTGAACACGGCTGTCAATGCAGGCATGATGCGCATGCTTGGTGAATCCTGGAAGGAAAGCCTGTTGGGAGGGGCGATGCTGGCCCAAGTGGGTGAATTCAGTTTTGTGATTCTATCGGTGGGAGGAAAGTCGGGTATAGTCACCAATTTCACATATCAGACCATCCTGGCACTGATCACCGTGACCTTGATCCTGAGTCCTGCCTGGATCGCAGTTTTCAAGAGACTTACCAGGTAATCCCAGACCGGGGGAAAACTGCTATTCAAACTCCTTCGGCACTCCGCAGATCATCTTGAACGGTAGGTCCCCCTTGTTGCGGTACTGGTGTTTTTCAT
>CBDTYO010000200.1:0-7494 GCA_965364615.1 uncultured Bacteroidia bacterium | reverse complement strand
CTACCGGGGATCCTGCTTCCAGCTCTTTCCCGGCCTCCTCCCCACCCAGGAAGATGGCCCTGCATCCCAGGTTGGCTGCCAGCTGCACATCCGTCTTCCGGTCCCCGATCACATAGGAATTTTTTAGGTCGTATTCCCCTTCCATGTATGCCTTCAGCATGCCTGTTCCGGGCTTTCTGTTGGGTGAGTTTTCCTCCGGAAGTGACGGGTCGATGTGTATGGCATCGAATTCCACTCCTTCATTCCGGAAGGCCTCCAGAAACTTACGGTGGGGAAGACTGAAGTCCTCCTCGGGAAAGGAATCGGTACCCAGTCCATCCTGGTTGCTTACCACCACCAGCTCATAATCCGTATAATGCCTCAGCTTGTAAAGGTTCCGGAAGACCCCGGGAAGGAATTCCAGCTTCTCCAATGAATCCACCTGGTAGTCGCCCTCCGGCTCCCTGATCAGTGTCCCGTCCCGGTCGATAAATAACGCTTTCTTCATGACGATCTGTATGTTCTGAGTGTGTTTACCAACAAGCGGTTCTCTTCCGGAGTCCCCACCGTAATCCTTAAACATCCTTCGCACAGGGGAACCGAGGAGCGGTCCCTGACTATGATTCCCCTTTCCATCAGGAAGTGATACAGCTTCCCGGGATCCTCCACCCTCACCAGCAGGAAATTGGCGTCGGAGGGCTTTACCTCCAGGACCTGCTTCATGTCTTTGAGACGGGCCTTCAGCCATTCCCTTTCTTCCAGGATCATACGGACCCAGTTTTCTGCCTTGGCCGGGTCTGTCAAAGCGGCCTGGGCTTCCTTCAGCGTCAGGGCATTGATGTTATAGGGATATTTGACGCCTGAAAGCATTTGCACCAGCTCTGGCCGGGCGAAGAGCATGCCCAGCCTGATCCCGGCCAGTCCCCAGGCCTTGGAAAGGGTTTGTAACACCACCAGGTTGGGCTTCTCAGCCAGCAGGGGAAGCACACCCGCGTCCTCGCTGAAATCAATGTAGGCTTCATCCACCACCACCATGCAGTTTGCCTGATCCAGGATTTTCAACATGGCCTCCTTTTCAAAGGAGTTGGCGGTCGGATTGTTGGGAGAGCAGAGAAAGATCATTTTGGTATGCCGGTCCGCGGCCTTTAGCACTTTGTCGGCATTGAGACTGAAGTCCCCGGAAAGAAGGACCGATCGCCGCTCCACATCGTTGATCTGTGCACACACGGCATACATGCCATAAGTGGGATCCACGGTGATAACATTGTCTTTGCCGGGCTCGCATAATACCCTGTATAACAGGTCTATGCCCTCATCGCTCCCATTGCCCAGGAACAGGTTTTCCGGCGTTAGGCCCCTGAGGCCGGCAAGGGTCCGCTTCAGCTCCGCTTGTCCGGGATCGGGGTACCTGTTCAAGGGGGTGTTGTAGGGATTCTCATTGGCATCCAGAAAGACCGAAGCCGAGCCTGAGAATTCATCCCGGGCGGAGGCATAGGGCTGCAGTTCCAGGATGTTCTTGCGAACCAGGCTTAATATGTCGAATCCATGTTTCATTCTTCGTACTTTAACCGGATGGACACCGCATTGCTGTGGGCCTGCAGCTCTTCGGCCTCTGCCAGGGTCATGATGGCCCCTCCAATGTTGTGCAGACCGTAGCGGCTGATCTCCTGGAAGGTGATCTTTTTGTAAAAACTGTCCATATTCACCCCGCTGTGGGCATGCGCCCATCCGTTGGTGGGAAGGGTATGGTTGGTGCCTGAAGCATAGTCACCGGCACTTTCGGGGCTGTAATCTCCCAGAAAGACCGAACCTGCATTGATTACCTGATCGGCCAGCTGCGCATAGTTCTCCGTCATGAGGATCAGGTGCTCCGGGGCATATTCATTGACCATGGACATCATTTCATCCTGATTGTTCAGAAGGATCATTTTGCTGTTCTCCAATGCTTTTGAGGCTATATCCTTCCTGGGAAGGAGTGACAGTTGTGCATGTAACTCCGCTTCCACCTGATCGATGAGGGTGTCTGAATCGGTGATGAGCAGGACCTGGCTGTCGGGACCATGCTCGGCCTGGGAAAGCAGATCTGAAGCAATGAAAGCGGGATTGGCCCGGGAATCGGCCAGCACAGCCAGTTCAGAAGGTCCCGCCGGCATATCAATGGCCACGGTATCGCGGCTGACCACCTGCTTGGCCATGGTCAC
The DNA here is from genome assembly GCA_965364615.1 of uncultured Bacteroidia bacterium. Lineage (GTDB taxonomy): Bacteria > Bacteroidota > Bacteroidia > Bacteroidales. The sequence continues at coordinate 5,314 of CBDTYO010000200.1, read as the reverse complement.
ATACTGGTTGCCGGGACCAAAGATTTTATAGACTTTAGGCACGATCTCCGTGCCATGGGCCATGGCTGCAATGGCTTGCACTCCACCCACCCTGAACACCCTGTCGATGCCCAGCAGGGAAGCAATATACAGTATGCCAGGACTCACCTTTCCCTCTTTGTCCGGCGGAGTACACAGCACCACCTGCTCACATCCGGCCATTCTGGCTGGAATGCCCAGCATCAGCACAGTCGAGAGCAAAGGGGCCGATCCTCCGGGTACGTAGAGACCCACCTTGCTGATGGGAACCGGTTTTTGCCAGCAGCGCACTCCGGCCGTTGTCACTACCATTTCCTGGGGGTGGAGCTGCTTCTTGTGAAAGGTCTGAATGTTCCAGTAGGCCTCTTCTATGGCTTTTTTGAGCCCCGGGCTGATGTCCTTGCCTGAGGCACGTATTTCCTCTGCGGTGACTTCCAGGGATTCGCCATCAAATCCGTCAAATTCCCGGGCATATTGTTTCACCGCACGGTCCCCGCGGGCGGCCACATCCCGGATGATCGATTGAACCTGTTCTTCCAGTTTGTGGAGGTTCAATCCGGGGCGCTGCAGCAAAGCGGACCAATCTTTTTTATCAGGATATTGAATCTTATTCATGGCCAAGGTTTTCATGGATCAGACAATCATTTTTTCAATGGGGATGACCAGGATGCCCTGGGCACCCAGTTCCCTCAGGCGGTCAATGACCCCCCAGAACTCCTTTTCGCTGAGCACCGAGTGGACTGAACTCCAGCCTTCTTCTGCCAGGGGCATCACGGTGGGACTTTTCATGCCCGGCAGGATCTGAATGATCTCCTCCAGGTGCTCGTTGGGGGCATTCAACAGGATGTACTTGTTGTTGGAGGCAGCCATGACACTGCGGATCCTGAACAACAAATTGTCCAGAATGTCTTGCACCTCTTTTGTCATCTGCCGGTTGGCAATGATCACCGCTTCGGAGTGCATGATGGTTTCCACTTCCCTCAGCCCGTTGCTTATCAGCGTACTGCCCGAACTCACAATATCGAAGATGGCATCGGCCACGCCAATGGAAGGGGCCAGCTCCACCGATCCGCTGATATAATGCACATCGGCCTGCACTCCCTTTTCTTTCAGATAGTTGCTCAGGATCACCGGATAGGAAGTGGCAATGCGCTTGCCCTGCAGGTCCTTCAGCCCCTCATAACACTCCGATTTGGGCAGGGCAAGTGACAGCCTGCACCTGGAGTAACCCAGGCGCTCCACCAGGTCCACGGCACACTCCTTCTCAGCATATTCATTCTCTCCCACAATCCCTATATGGGCCACCCCGTCCTCCACGTATTGCGGAATATCATCGTCCCGCAGGTAGATGACCTCCAGGGGAAAGGATTGCGCCACCGACCTTAATTTGCGGGACCCGTTGTTCAGGGATATGCCCGCTTCCTTCAATAGCTCCAGTGACTTTTCACTGAGCCTTCCGGATTTTTGAATGGCTATTCTGATTTTTTCCATATGCGTTTCTTAAACAAAAGGTCTGCAGTATCTGCAAACCTATCAACTATTCTTTCGGGATTACAATATACTACACAGGGTCCTGACCACAACCGTGGTGAAGGTGATGATGAACGCTATGCCAGTAATGGATCCTCATTGTTTCGAATGAAGTGCAATATTAGTTATAAAAATGACAATGTCAAAGCCGGAGGCTGATTAAATGTCCTTCAACAGAATATTGGAGGGAGATTCGCGGATGGAGTGCAGGATGTGCTCATGGATCTTGGCAATCCGGTCCAGTTCCTCCGATTCGGTCACGACCATCTGGTCACCGCCCATCATTTCCATCCTGCTGTAGATGTATTCCACGGTAATCCTGCTGATATCTATGGCGGGCAGGTAAGAACGATCCTTGGGATTGTTGGCCGCCATTTCGGCCAGGATCCCTGCTTCCACCAGTTCAAAGACCAGTTCGTTGACCAACCGGATGGGAATCCCCAGTTCATGACTCAGGGTGTCGGTGCTCCACGGTTCTCCTCCTTCCTCAAAATTCTTTATGATGTGATAGCATATGAGCAGGGTCAGGATGCGTTTGTTGTTGTGACTCAGGTTCAGGGCATTCTCTTCAAACTCGTAGTTCTCAATGTTCTGATAGGCGAAGCTCAGCTCTGCCCCCATCAGGACGATCAGCCAGGTGATTTGCAGCCACATAAGAAACAGGGGAATAAAGGCAATGGTGCCATATAGGGTACCCCAACGCATCACTCCGATCTGTAAATCCCTGTACAATGCCTGGAAAATCAGGGCCACGGTACCTGCAATGATCCCCGCGATCAGGGCATAGCGGAACTTCACCTTGGTATTGGGCATGACGATGTAGACGATGGTAAAAAGCAACCAGATGGAAAGGTAGGGCACCGATTTGATCAGCATGACAATCAAAGGCTTGAACAGTTCGAACTCGGATGCGGCCGATTGGATCTTTACCATGAAGCTTCCGGAAAGGCCTATGGCAAAGGGGCTCAGTATCATGATGGCCAGGTAGTCCGAAAACTTCCTCATGGGGCTCCGGGCCTTCCTGATCTGCCAGATGTCGTTGAAGGAGGCCTCGATGTTATTGAGGACCTGGATCACAGACCAGAACAAGATCACACCCCCCACGCCGGCAATCACCCCTTCCTTGGTTTCCAGGAGCAGATTATCCACCATGCCTGTGAGCCATTCCATCACCTCTCCCTGCTCCTGCATGCTGTTATTGATGAAGCGGTGCAGAATGTCCTCAAAGCCAAAATTGCGCGCAACGGCAAAGGCGATGGCAAAAACCGGCACGATGGACAACATCGTGAAGTAGGTAAGGGCTGCGGCCCTGACGGCAGCCCTGTCCTCGAAGAAACCCTTGAAAGCAAGAATATAGATCCTTGATTGTCTGATCAGAAAGGTTCTTCGACGTGATTTGGAGGTAAGGTCGTGCAACCAGATTTCCTCCTTAAAGAAAGTCCTGAGTTTCTTGAGCATACCGCAGCAATTGGCCAAACAAATATAATAAACTTGCTCAAAGGATTGCGGAAAAACTATCTTTGCATGAAAATGCACACCCTATGCCTACGATCAAAGAAAGACTGAAAAACTGGAAAGAAAAGAGGAGCACCTGGCAAAAAGCCACAGACATTCTGTTCTGGTTGTTGCTCATATTGCTGATTATACCGGGACCGCGCAAGGTCATCGCCACGGGCGTAAACAAAGCCTTCCTGCTGGTGAAGACCCCTGACATCATGAGCGAGGAGAACCAGGAGGTGCTGTCGGGCCTGGACTATGGCTGGATCCTTGCCTGGGACCAGGACGAACCCTTCTATTTCAGCAATGTCCAGAATGAGGTGGTGTTCCTGAATTTCTGGGCCACCTGGTGTCCTCCCTGCGTGGCTGAATTGCCCGAGATCAAGAAGTTGTACGAAAAGTGGGGCGACAAGGTGGTCTTTATGCTGGCCACCAATGAAAGTCCCGAGGTGGTCAAGGCTTTTATGGACAAGCATGGCTACGTTCTGCCGGTCTTCTATATTGGCACCCAGCCACCCGAGAAACTGGCACACAATTCATATCCCACCACCTTCATCATCTCCCGCGATGGCAGGGTGGTCAGCAAGAAAAAGGGGGCGGCCAACTGGGACTCCAGGGCCACCGAAAAAATCTTCGAGGAGCTTCTCAAGTAGTTTTCCGGTAGTTTCCGACCGCCAGGCTCAGAATGAGTAACGCATAGATGCTCAGGCTGAAGAACTCCCTTCGGATATCATGGAATTGTGATCCCTTCAGCAGGATCATGCGGATCACCTTCATGAAATAAGATGCCGGATTCAGCAGGTTGATCTTCTGGGCCCAGAGGGGCATGCTGTCCGTTGGAGTGAATACCCCGCTCATCAGGATGAAGGTGATCATGAAAAAGAAGGCCACGAACATCAATTGCTGCTGGGTACTGGAAATGGTGGAGAGAAAGAGCCCGATGCCCAGCACCACCACAATGTAGACCGAGGCAAAGAGGAAAAGCAAGCCCAGGCTGCCCACCATGGGCAAATCGTAGAGCACCCTGCCCACCACCAGACCAAAAGCCAGCTCAAAAAGCGCTATGAGCCAGAAAGGAATCAATTTTGCCATGATGAACTGGTATTTTCGTATGGGGGTCACATTGATTTGCTCGGTGGTTCCCATTTCCTTCTCCCTGACCAGGTTCAGGGCAGTCAGCAGCATCCCGATCAGGGTCACCAGGATCACCAGAATTCCTGAGAACATATAGATTTTATAGTCCAGCATCGGGTTGTACCAGAAACTGGGTTTGAGGTCCAGCGTAGTTAACCTTCGCGAGGCATCCATTCCGAACCACTCCGATCTGATCTGCTTGTTGAAATCCCCCACGATTTGGGTACAATAGGCTTGGATCAATCCGGCTTCCGTGGCATTGATGGCATTGACCACCAGTTGCAGGTCCGTTTCCTGTTCCACATACAGCCGCTTCTCGAATTGGTTTTCGATATGCAGGATCACATCGGCCCGGTCGCCGGTCAGCATGCCCTCGGCTTCCGGATAAGAAGTGGTGGAACGGGCAATCTCAAAAAAGGGTGAGCCACTGAAACCGGAGACCAGCAATCGGGAGGCCTGACTCAGATCCTGATCCACCACCACCATTTTAATGTCTTTCATCTCCAGGCTGGCCGCATAGGTCAGCAAAATCATCTGAACCAGCGGCAACACAAATATGATGGGGATCATGACCTTGTTGCGAAAGATCTGTTTGAACTCCTTGACCAGCAATGTTCGCAGTATCCTCATAGTCCTCTGATTCTATTTCAATCTGATGTTAAAGCGTTTCACTGCTGCCAGAATAAAGAACAGCGTCATGCCCAGCAGGATCAGTGTTTCTTTCCATATGTACATGAAGCCGGTTCCTTTCAACATGATGTTCTTTACCACCACAATGAACCAGCGGGCAGGCATGATGGAGGAAAACCACTGTAGTACCAGGGGCATGTTATCAATGGGAAATATAAAGCCCGATAAGAGGATGGTGGGGAGCATCAGTCCCAGCATGCTCATGAACATGGCCACCTGCTGGGTTTTTGCCATGGTGGAGATCAGCACCCCCAAAGAAAGAGCCAGCGTGATGAAGAGCATGCATTCCAGCATCAGCAGCCAAAGGCTTCCCACCACGGGGACCTTAAACACCAGGAATCCCAGGAGAATTATGGTGAGGGCATTGGCAAAGGAGAGAAACACGTAGGGGGTCACCTTGCCCAGGATGATCTCCCTGGGCTTCAGGGGCGAGGCAAGCAACAGC
>CBDTYO010000199.1:0-7521 GCA_965364615.1 uncultured Bacteroidia bacterium | reverse complement strand
TCCATCCGCCTTTTATCGGACTGGCAGGAGGCGGGCTTTCGGAAGGGAACTACCTGCTGGTCAATAAGAACCTGATCGAAGCCGTGGCCCTGCTTTATATAGCCGTCACTCCGCTTTCACGGCGCTTTGGCCTGGATATGCTTCGAAGAAAGTACCATGTCTAAATCCCACCCGATGAAGAAAGAAAAAGGTTCCGGCATCGACCGGAGAGATATGCTGAAAGCCCTGGCCGGAATTCCCGTGCTTGGAGCACTGGGCATTCAGGTGTATCGCATGAAAGCCTGGGAAGATTCCAACAATGCCCGGGAAGCAATAGTCCGCGAACTCGGACTGGAGGACCTGATGAATGCCATCAAGCCCGTACAACACCAGAAAGGAGACCTCATCAGGCTGGGCATCGCCGGTTTTGGGATGCGGGGACCTCAACTGGCCCAGGCCCTGGGGTTCATGGAAAAATCCAGGTTCGAAAAATCGGTGGGGAATGGTTCCCTGGATGCACAGATCAAGGAGGGCAACCTGAACGTGGCCATCACAGGCATCTGCGATGTGTTTGATCTCCATGCAGAATATGGTCTGGCTGCCGCGGCCCACGATATCCACACCGGGGGAGTCTTTGCCTCTGCCCATCCCGTAAAACGATTCAGGCATTACCATGAAATGCTCTCCGATCCAGACATCGATGCCATCATCATTGCGGTTCCCGACCACCACCATGCACAGATGACCATCGATGCCATACAGGCAGGGAAACACGTATACTGCGAAAAGAGCCTGATTCACCGCGAAGAGGAAATCTATGCTACCTACGAGGTGGTGAAGAACAGCCCGCTGGTATTCCAGCAGGGACACCAGTATCCGCAGACTGCGGCCTTCCAGGTGGCCAACGAGATTCTCAGGCGCGGACTGCTGGGCAAGATCTCCCACGTGGAAACCACCACCAACCGCAATTCCCCCAACGGTGCCTGGATTCGACATGTGGACAACCAGGGCAACATCAAACCCGGTGACGCGCAGAGCATCGACTGGAAACAGTGGCTGGGCAAAGCTCCCGAGGTACCCTTCAGTATCAGGCGGTTTTACAGCTGGGCCCGGTATTTTGACTACGACACGATCTTATTCGGACAACTCTTCTCCCATGAATACGATGCCGTGAACCAGTTGCTGAATATGGGCATCCCAAAGACTGCTTATTCCTCGGGCGGACAATATACCTACAAGGAATTCGGAGATATGCCCGATGTGCTGCATACCACCTTCGAATATCCCGACCAGGATCTGACCCTTACCTACAGTGCCAACCTGACTTCCTCCAAAGCCCGGGGAAGGACCATTTACGGGCAGGATGCTGCCATGACCGTAGGCGGAACCCTGGAAATGGTTCCGGACGGGAGTTCAAAGCAATTTGCTGATCTGATGGACCGCGGACTGGTATCACCCGGGGCACCCATGCTGGAGATGCTCCAGGGATCCTCCACAGCCAGTGCCGTGGATGCGGTCTCTTCAGCCACGGCCCGGTACTATGCTTCCCGGGGACTTACATCCACCAGCATTGGCGGACAGGATTGGGATGTGACGCATCTTCATCTGAAGGAATGGCTCGATTGCATCCGCTTTGGGGGCACCCCATCGGCCCACATCGACAAAGCCTTTGAAGAAGGAGTGGTCATAGCCATGGCTGATATCAGTTACCGGGAAAAGTGCCGCACCGAATGGGATCCGGAGACACGAAGGATCAAACGCATCTAGCAGGACGCGGTGTTCAGGAGGCATGAGGGGTCTCAGGAGCCGTGAGGGATTCATGAGCCATGAGGGGTTCATGAGCCATGATCCCAGCCCTGGGCCTGCAGCGGGATCCCACTTCCATCCTGGCCCACCAGCAGCGCAGATCCCTTTTTATCGGTGATGTTCCCTATGATACTGATGCCCTGAATGGCACCCACCTTGTCATGGTCCGAGAGGGGCACGGTAAAGAGCAATTCATAATCCTCTCCCCCATGCAGGGCCGCCACCAGAGGTTCCATTTGAAACTCCCTGGCCGCCTCTTTGGTTTCCTCCGCCATGGGAATTCTGTCGTCATACACCTGGCAGCCACATCCCGATTGTTTGCAAATGTGCAAGAGCTCCGAAGAGAGCCCGTCTGAAATATCGATCATGGCGGCCGGTTTGATGCCTGCCTCCTTCAATTCAAGGAGCACATCCACCCGGGGCTCCGGTTTCAGAAAACGCTCCAGGATGTAGTCATAACCGGATAACTCGGGCTGAAATTCCGGATCCTTCACATGCAGCTGTTTTTCGCGTTCCAGGATCTTCAGTCCCATATAGGCCGCACCCAGGTCACCTGTCACACAAATGAGCTGATTGGGCAGGGCCCCGCTGCGCAGGCTCAGTTCCTCCTTCAGAACGGTCCCCACGGCCGTGACGGAGATGACCAGTCCGGTCATGGACCCCGAGGTATCCCCTCCCACCAGGTCCACCTTGAAGCGATCACAGGCCAACTTTACCCCCGCGTAGAACTCCTCCAACGCTTCCACGGAGAACTTTCCGGAGACTCCCAGCGAGACGGTGATCTGGCGGGGCGCCGCATTCATGGCATATACATCCGACAGGTTCACCACCACCGCTTTGTAGCCCAGGTGCTTCAAGGGGGTATAGACCAGGTCAAAGTGTATACCCTCCAGGAGCAAGTCGGTGGTAATCACCTGGTAATAAGTGCCATGATCGATCACGGCTGCATCATCACCCACCCCGGTTTTGGTGCTTTCCTGGGCGTTGACAAATCCCGAAGTCAGATGGTCGATCAGGCCAAATTCTCCAAGCTCTTCAATGGTCCGTACTTTCTTGGTTTTCATGACACAAATGTAAGCACAGTTTTGTATATTTGGACTCTATTTTAAATTAATCTTATTTATAATTGGCGCAGATTTGACAGAGCAGGAGAAGATATTAAATGAGGTAACGGATAGTGATTATAAATTTGGTTTTCACTCCAATATAGAGACCGAGACCATCCCCAAGGGGCTGAGCGAGGAAGTGGTGCGTTTGATTTCGGCCAAAAAAGAAGAGCCCGCGTGGCTGACCGAGAAAAGGCTGAAGGCATTCCGGCACTGGCAGACCATGAAGATGCCCTCATGGGCCCACCTGAAGATCCCGGAGATCAATTACCAGGACATCATCTACTATGCCGCCCCCAAACAAAAAGCCAAATACGAGAGCATGGACGAGGTGGATCCCGAACTGCTCGACACCTTCAACAGGCTGGGCATCCCCCTGGAGGAACAAAAACAGCTGGCGGGAGTGGCCGTCGATGCAGTTATGGACAGCATTTCGGTCAAAACCACCTTCCAGGATACCCTGGCCGACAAAGGGATCATATTCTGCTCCTTCAGCGAGGCGGTCCGGAACCACCCCGACCTGGTGAAGAAATACATGGGTTCGGTGGTACCCCACACCGACAACTTTTTTGCGGCCCTCAACTCGGCCGTATTCAGCGACGGATCCTTCTGCTACATACCCAAAGGGGTGCGCTGCCCCATGGAGCTCAGTACCTATTTCAGGATCAATTCAGCCAACACGGGTCAGTTTGAACGCACGCTGATCGTGGCCGAGGAAGACTCCTATGTGAGCTACCTGGAAGGGTGTACCGCTCCCATGCGTGATGAGAACCAATTGCATGCAGCCATTGTGGAAATCGTAGCCATGGAGAGCGCCGAGGTCAAGTATTCGACAGTGCAAAACTGGTACCCGGGCAACAAGGAAGGAAAAGGCGGGGTATATAACTTCGTCACCAAGCGCGGATTGTGCAAAGGAGATTTTTCCAAGATTTCCTGGACCCAGGTGGAGACCGGTTCGGCCATCACCTGGAAATATCCCAGCTGCATCCTCAGGGGCAACCACTCGGTGGGAGAGTTTTACTCGGTGGCCGTGACCAACAACCATCAGCAGGCCGATACCGGGACCAAAATGACCCACATTGGAAAAAACACCAAGTCCACCATCATTTCCAAGGGGATCAGTGCCGGAAAGAGCCAAAACTCCTACCGCGGACTGGTGAAGGTGCTCAAAGGGGCCGAGAATGCCAGGAATTTTTCCCAGTGCGACAGCCTGTTGCTGGGCGACAAGTGCGGGGCCCATACCTTTCCCTACCTGGAAGTGGATAACCGTTCAGCCATTGTGGAACATGAAGCCACCACCTCCAAGATCGGTGAGGACCAGATCTTTTATTGCAACCAGCGGGGCATCGATACCGAGAATGCCATCAGCCTGATCGTGAACGGCTATGCCAAGGAAGTCCTGAACAAACTGCCCATGGAGTTTGCGGTGGAGGCCCAGAAATTGCTGGCCATCACCCTGGAAGGAAGTGTGGGATAAGAATAAATGTTATAATATCAAGATGTTAGGGCTCTCTTTTGTTCGAGAGCGAACATCTAACTATATATACGATTGAAATGCGTGCATAACATGAGCAAAGCGAATTTTATGTTGGAAATAAAGGACCTCAGGGTGAGTATTGAGGACAAGGAAATTCTGAATGGAATCAACCTCAGGGTAAAGGCGGGTGAAGTGCACGCCATCATGGGGCCCAACGGTTCGGGCAAAAGCACCTTGGCCTCTGCCCTGGCAGGCCGGGATTATTTTAACATCACCCATGGAAAGATCCTCTACGAAGGACAGGACCTGACGGAACTCTCTCCCGAAGACAGGGCCCGGGAAGGAATCTTTCTGGGCTTTCAATACCCGGTGGAGATCCCGGGGGTCAGCATGGTCAACTTCCTTCGAACTGCCCTCAATTCCATGAGGGAATACAGGCAGCAGGAGCCGCTTCCGGCCGGGGACTTTCTGAAGCTGATGCGGGAAAAGAAAAATGTGGTGGAAATCGATTCGGACCTGACCAACCGGTCGGTGAACGAAGGATTCTCCGGGGGAGAAAAGAAGAAGAATGAAATTTTCCAGATGGCACTCCTGGAACCCAGGCTGGCCATCCTGGACGAAACCGATTCCGGCCTGGATATCGATGCCCTGCGCGTTGTATCCAACGGCGTAAACAAGCTTCGTTCGCCCGAAAACGCCACCATCATCATCACCCATTACCAGCGCCTGCTGGAATACATCGAACCTGATTATGTACACGTGCTCTACAAGGGCCGCATCGTGAAATCGGGCGATAAGAACCTGGCCATGGAACTGGAGGAACATGGCTATGACTGGATCAAACAGGAAGTAGACTCAGAGGCCTGACGCAGGGTCAAAAACAAAGGCGTATGGAAACACTTACGGCAACAGACAAATACCTGGACCTTTTTGAACAAAGGCAGCAGGAGATCATCGATGACGAACCCGGGTTTGTCAGCCAGCTGCGGGAAGAGGCAATAGCCTCCTTCCGGGAGGTGGGTTTCCCTGCAAGGAAGGCGGAAGCTTACAAGTACACCCACCTGGAACCCGTCTTTGACGGGGAGTTCCACTTCGATTTTCATCCCAGGCAGATCCGATTTGACGACCAGGAACTCTTCCGCTGTGATGTGCCCATGCTCGATGCGAATGTGCTAACGGTGCTGAACGGATTCTTCCATCAACCGGGCGATCCTGCCCTGACCGAACTGGACAACGGGGTGATGTACGGAAGCCTGAAAGAAGCCATCCGGCGTTACCCCGATCTGCTGAAGAAATACCTGGGGAAAAATGCCCAGATGAAAGGGGAGCCTTTTGTGGCCCTTAACACGGCATTTTCACAGGATGGTATCTTTCTCTTTGTGCCCAAAGGGATACACCTGGAAGTACCCATCCAGATCATTCACCTTTTGCTGTCCGACAAAAACCAGATGGTGCAGCACCGCAACCTCTTTGTCCTGGAGAGCAATGCCACTGCCCAGGTCATTATCTGCGATCATACCCTTTCGCCCCACATGTATCTGACCAATTCGGTCACCGAGGTGTATACCGGGGAAAATGCCGACCTGGACCTGCTGCGTCTCCAGAACGAGCACAACAACTCCTGCCAGGTGACCAATACCTGGATCAGGCAGGAGCGCCATGCACACTGTCAGCACGGCACCATCACCCTGCACGGGGGAATGGTCAGGAACAACCTCAGAATCAGCCTGGAAGGCGAGGGAGCTGAAACCCATGCGCTGGGCCTTTTTCTGACCGATAAGATGCAGCAGGTGGACAGCTACACCGTCATTGATCATAAGCAGCCCCACTGTACCAGCAACCAGTACTACAAAGGAGTGCTCGACGATGTGTCGACAGGTGCTTTCAACGGGAAGATCCATGTGTATCCCGATGCGCAGAAGACCGAAGCCTTTCAGACCAATAATAACATTTTGCTCACCGATACGGCCAGGATGCATACAAAACCCCGGCTGGAGATCTATGCCGACGACGTGAAATGCAGCCACGGGGCCACCGTGGGACAACTGGATGAAAATGCCCTGTTTTACCTGCAATCAAGAGGAATTTCCAAGGATGAGAGCCGGCTGATGCTCATGGATGCTTTTGCCTGGGACGTGATCTCAAAAATCAAACAGCCCTCGCTGATGGACCGGATCACCGACCTGGTTAGCAAAAGGCTGCGCGGGGAGCTCTCCCGGTGTAACAACTGTGCCATGCATTGCGAGGACTAAATGCCATACCATGGGCCTGAACCTTGAACACATCAGAAAGGACTTCCCCATCCTGGAGCAGCGGGTGTATAACAAACCGCTGATCTATCTCGATAACGGGGCCACCACCCAAAAGCCCAGGGTAGTGATCGACACCCTGCGGGAGATCCACGAGAAACAAAACTCCACCATTCACCGCGGCATTCACTTCCTGAGCGAACAAATGACCAACCGTTACGAAGCTGCCAGGGAAACGGTCAGGTCCTTCATCAATGCAGCTTCCACCCAGGAGATCATTTTCACCAGCGGAGCCACGGGCTCCATCAATGCGGTGGCCTTCTCCTTCGGGGAAAAATATGTGGGCGCAGGCGATGAGATCCTGATCTCGGAAATGGAGCACCACTCCAACATTGTGCCCTGGCAAATGCTGTGCGAAAGAAAGGGAGCAATCCTGAAGGTAATCCCTTTTGATGAACATGGGGAGCTGCTGCTCGGTCGGCTGGATGACCTGCTCACTGACAAAACCAGGATAGTGGCGCTGATACACGCCTCCAATTCACTGGGCACCATCAATCCGGTGAAAGAAGTGATTCGCCGGGCCCATGAACGGGACATCCCGGTGCTGCTCGACGGAGCTCAGATGGTACAGCACGGGGAAGTGGATGTGAGGGAGCTGGATTGTGATTTTTACCTGTTCTCCTCGCACAAGATCTTCGGTCCCACGGGCTCGGGGGTGCTATACGGAAAAGAGGCCCTGCTGGAAGAACTGCCGCCCTACCAGGGGGGCGGTGATATGGTGGACCAGGTAAGCTTCGAAAAAACCACCTACAACACCCTGCCTTTCAAATTTGAGGCCGGAACCATGCATTATACCGGGGCCATCGGGCTGTGCCAGTTCCAGCCCTCCAACCTCAAGCCCTAC
>CBDTYO010000198.1:0-7523 GCA_965364615.1 uncultured Bacteroidia bacterium | reverse complement strand
TACCACCGCACCGGTGGGTTTGTCGTTAATGTAGAAGTTCCCTGCACAATCGCTGAGCTTTTCGGTCAGACACTCAATGGCATAGCGGTCCTGGGCAAAGATGGCCCCGGTGAGTGCGTACATGGAGGTATCGTTCAGGATATCTATGGTTTCAGGGATCTTATCGTCCTCATACACATAGAGGGTAAGGATGGGTCCGAAGAGTTCCTCCTCCATGGTGATGTACTTGGGATCCAGGGCCTGGATGACGGTAGGCTCGATGAAATATCCCACCGATTTGTCATAGCCACCGCCGATGATCACCTCGGCATCCTTGTCTGCTTTGGCCCTGTCGATGAATCCGGCCAGCTTATCGAAGGTGGACTCATCAATGACCGCGTTGAAGAAGTTGGTGAAATCTTCGGGCGGACCCATTTTGATCCCCTTGATCATGTTTTCCATCTGTTGTTTCACCTCGGGCCACATGCTCTTGGGGATGTACGCCCGGGAGGCAGCAGAACATTTCTGTCCCTGGTACTCAAAGGCACCCCTGACCATGGCCACAACCAGTGCCTCGATGTCTGCGGTGGGATGGGCGAAGATGAAATCCTTGCCACCGGTCTCACCCACGATGCGTGGATAGGATTTATACTTCTCGATGTTGCCCCCGATGGTCCTCCACATGCCCTGGAACACTTCGGTGGAACCGGTGAAATGAATGCCGGCAAAATCGGGATGGTTGAAGATCACCTCTCCTGCCACCGGTCCGGATACAAAGACCAGGTTAATGACTCCGTCAGGCACTCCGGCCCGGATAAAAGCATCCATCAGCACCTTGGCCGAATAGACCTGGGTGTTGGAACACTTCCAGACCACTGTGTTTCCCATCATGGCGGGAGCCGAAGGCAGATTGCCGGCAATGGAAGTGAAGTTGAAGGGGGTCAGTGCAAAGACAAATCCTTCCAGCGGGCGCTGCTCCACCCTGTTCCAGATGCCTTCCGAAGAAATGGGCTGCTGTTCATAGATCTCGGTCATGTACTTCACATTGAAGCGCAAAAAATCGGCCATTTCGCAGGCACTGTCGATTTCCGCCTGCATGACGTTCTTGGACTGGGCCAGCATGGTGGCGGCATTGACTGTGTCACCCAAAGGCCCTGCAATGATATCAGCTGCTTTCAGAAAGATGGAGGCGCGATGCTCCCAGGAAAGTTTGGCCCACTTTTCTTTGGCTTCCAGGGCAGCTTCAATGGCCATTTTTACATGGCTGGCATCTCCCTTGTGATAATGTCCCAGCAAGTATTGATGCTCATGGGGGGGATGGATGGACACCTGGTTGTCGGTCCTTACCTCTTTGCCTCCGATTACCATGGGAATGTCCAGTACCTGGGACCTAAGTCTTTCAATTTCTGCTTGCAGATCTGCACGCTCCCTGGTTCCGGGAGCATAATTCCTTACCCTTTCGTTGATGGGCTCAGGAACCTTAAAAATACCGTTTGGCATAATTTCTTTCGTTTATTTTAGGTTTTCGACTCTTTGTTCAAAAGCAGTACAAATATAGTTTCTTCCCTCCGCGAATCCCACATATTTAACAGCAGCTCAGACCTGCAATAAAGCCAATATTGCACCCTATAAACCTGGGATTTCTCATGTTTTGCCTCACATGGACCCGCTAGCAAATGTTGCACAGCAGGAATGGCTCTTTCCGAAGGGAATGAGGCTGTGAACAAATTCTACATTGATATGTTATTTTAATTGAGTCTAAATTAATAACATAAACCATTTAAAACCCAAATACAATGTCTTTTAAATTACCCGATTTAAGCTACGATTACAATGCACTGGAACCCTACATTGATGCAAGGACCATGGAAATCCATCACTCCAAGCACCATGCCGGGTACACCAACAACCTGAACAATGCAGTGGAAGGGTCTTCCCTGGAAGGAAAGAGCGTGGAAGAGATCCTCGCCGGCGTTTCTTCTGAGTCAGCTGCAGTGAGAAACAACGGAGGCGGTTTTTACAACCACAACCTGTACTGGTCCGTCATGGGACCCGGTGGCGGAGGTGAGCCCACAGGGGAACTGCTGGACGCCATCAATGGCGCTTTCGGATCTTTTGCCGACTTCAAGACAAAATTCAGCACCGCAGCAGCCACAAGATTCGGATCGGGCTGGGCATGGCTGGTGAAGCAGGCCGACGGCTCGCTGGTGGTGAGTTCCACCCCCAACCAGGACAATCCCCTCATGGACCTGGCCGAGGTGAAAGGAACTCCCGTACTGGGCATCGATGTCTGGGAACACGCCTATTACCTGAAATACCAGAACCGCAGGCCCGAATACGTGGAAGCCTTCTGGAACGTCATTAACTGGGAGGAAGTTTCCAGGAGATTAAAGGCATAGCATTGTCAAAAGCATGGCCTTCAAAAAGCCAAGGACGCTTTTTTAGTTAGCAGTTTAGTTATCATTAGTTGGTTATTTGTGCG
The DNA here is from genome assembly GCA_965364615.1 of uncultured Bacteroidia bacterium. Taxonomy (GTDB): domain Bacteria; phylum Bacteroidota; class Bacteroidia; order Bacteroidales. Next base: position 5,062 of record CBDTYO010000198.1, on the reverse strand, counting down.
AGGCGCTTCCTGCCGAGGAGGCGCCTCTTTTTTTTGACAGGCGGGCACCTGGGATCCTTATGCACCGCTCCCCCGCTTCAACTCCCTCTGCTCAAAGAGGACGAAATTGATCAGCTTCAGATATTCCATGATCACCTCCTGGATATCTTCCCGGCTTCTCCACCAGTGCACATGATTGAAATCGGAATAGCTGCTTGGGCTGCATAGCACTTCCACGGGTGTATCCAGCTGTTTGAAGGCCGCTTCGAAGACTTTGACTGCCCTTCGGCTGTGCTCGGTGGAGGTAACCAGCAGGAGGGTATCGATGCCGGTCCCTGAGGACAGATAATCCCTGCAAGCTTCGGCTTCGATGCGGGTGGAGGCAGGATCATAATGCTGTCCGCCGGGATTCCCAGGGTGACCAGGGCATTCCGGGCCTGGGTGCTGTTGGTGATCACCTGAACCCCTTTTTCTTCCAAAATCCTGTAGGCCCCCATCCCTTCCTCCACGATCCATACCTTTCCGGACACCTGTGCCTGGTAGAGGTCGGCTGTCTGCAGCACCCTCTCCGAGAAGCTGCCCATGAGCAGCACCATGGCATCGGCGTGTTCCGGAGCATCCGATTTCACCAGCCAGGTTCCCAACTTCCGGCAGCTGCCCACCCCGAGCATCAGGAGCACCAACACCAATATCCCTATGTATAAACTGGATTTCTTCACGCTGTGGCAAATATATCTATGCGGGACCTCATCAGATAAGAAAGTTATTGTTGCCTGGATCCCCCCGGGAGTGAATCCAAAGATATAGTGGTTCTCACCAGGGGGAAATTAATAAATATATTCCGGGTTCAGATGGCAGCTGCTTCCACCTCCCTGAAAACCCTGGTGAGGTTCCCACCCCAGATCTTCTTGATTTCGGAGGCTGAATAGCCCCTTCGCACAAGTTCCAGGGTGATGTTGCCCATCTGGCTTACATCGAAACAGTCTTCCAGAGCTCCTCCGCCATCAAAGTCGGTGCCGATACCCACATGGTCAATGCCGATGAGCTCCACGATGTGATCGATGTGGTCCACCGCATCGCTCACCGTGGCCATCTCCCTGGGAAAATCGCGGTCCACCGCATACCAGTCCACCAGGAAGGCCTCTTTGCCTGCCTCATCCAGCTCGTAATAGTTCCCGTGCTTTTCCCGGACCGCCGCACGCGCCGAATCTCGCTGAGGATCTGGAGAGGGCTCTTTTACATACGCACTCAAAATACACATCTGGATCACCCCGCCATTCTCTTTGAGTTTCAACAACATCTCGTCGGACAGGTTGCGCGGATTGTCACACAGGGCCCTGGCACAGGAGTGAGAGGCCATGATGGGCGCCCGGCTCTGTTCGATCACGTCGTAAAAACTCTGGTCGGAGGCATGCGATACATCGATGAGCATGCCCAGGTCGTTCATGCGACCGACCACCTCTTCGCCGAGGGGCGACAGGCCGTTGTGCTCCAGGGTATCGGTGGAGGAGTCGCACAGGTCGTTGTTGAGGGAATGCACCAGGGTCACATAGCGAATGCCCTTGTCATAATACATATTGAGCAGATCGGGAGTATTCCCGATGGGATACCCGTTCTCCATGCCCAGGTAGATGGCATGCTTTCCCTTTTTGGCGATGCGCGCCAGATCGTCGGCCCGGGTGGCCACTTCCAGGTCGTCGGAATAGAGATCGACCGTCTCGTAGATGGTTTCGGTCACCTCCAGGGCCCTTTCTTTGGCCGCTTCGTTCCCTTCGGGGGAACGCTCACCCTGACCCACAAAGACCGCGAACCAGATGCCGTCCATGCCACCCTCCTTCATCCTGGGCAGATCGATCTTGCTGCGGGTCTCCCGGGGATCGTTCCGTACCCCAAAATCGAAGCCCAGGCGGTTGAGCCTCAGGGGCGTGTCGGTATGGCTGTCGACGGTATAAGCAGCCGCATGGATGCGGGCGGCTTTTTGTTCAAGTTTTGTTTCGGCATCGGAGCAGCCTGCAAAAAGCATGGCCACTGCCACAAGGGTCAATAAGGTTCGCACGTTTACCGGGAATTAATGAAGCGGGAAATAAGCAAAAAATCCGCAGGCATGCAAATGGGAACGAAGATCTCTTGCGGGAATGGGGGGGGTCGATCAATAGGAACAAAGATCTGCCCTGGAAATGGTGTCGCTTGCAACAGGCAGGCAAATCTCTTGCGGGAATGGGGGGGTCCATCAATGGAAACGAAGATCTCTTGCGGGAATGCGGCTCTCCCGGAACGGTGGTTCGCCCATTTATTTGTAAGTTTATAAATAAAACCCTATCAAATGAAGAGGACCGTATTTTTGATCGCTTTGATATGCGCTGCCCTGGGTGCCGGGATGGCTCAGGACCATGAAGGAAGTGCAAAACCCAATTTCATTGTCATATTCGCCGATGACCTGGGCTACGGGGACCTGGGGGTGTTCGGACATCCCACCAACCATACACCGGCCCTGGATCAACTGGCCTTCGAGGGCCAGAAATGGACCAATTTTTATGTAGCTGCCCCGGTGTGTACGCCCAGCCGGGCCGGACTCCTGACGGGACGGCTTCCCATCCGTTCGGGCATGTGCAGCGATACAAGGCGTGTGTTGTTCCCCGATTCCAAGGGAGGCCTGCCCCAGAGCGAAATCACCATTGCCAGGGCCCTCAAAGGCAATGGTTACCGTACGGCTGCCATCGGCAAATGGCACCTGGGTCATCTGCCTGCCTATCTTCCCACCCGGCATGGATTCGACAGTTATTTCGGGATCCCCTATTCCAACGACATGGACAAGGTGAAGGGCTCCTCCTATTTCGAGGATCAGTTTGCCTTCGCCGACGACGAGTACTATCAGGCTTTTAATGTTCCCCTGATGAGGGATGAGGAAGTGGTGGAGCGTCCTGCCGACCAAAGAACCATTACAAGGCGCTATACCGAAGAAGCCATCAAGAAGATCGAGGAATTCGGTGACGAGCCCTTCTTCATTTACCTGGCCCACAACCTCCCTCATATTCCGCTGTTTCGTTCCGGCGCTTTCAAAGACCGGTCCCTGGCAGGCATCTATGGCGATGTGATCGAAGAAATAGACTGGTCGGTGGGACAGATCGTGGAAAGCCTGAAGGCCCATGGGCTGGACAAAAATACCCTGGTGGTCTTTACCTCCGACAATGGGCCCTGGCACGTTTTTAAGACCCACGGGGGCTCTGCAGGTTTGCTGCGGGGAGCCAAAGGCGGCACCTTTGAAGGAGGCATGCGCGAACCCACTGTATTCTGGTGGCCCGGACACCTGAAACCTGGGGTGGTCATGGAGCTGGGAACCACCATGGATCTGCTGCCCACCTTTTGCAGCCTCTCCGGGACGACTCTTCCCGACGATCGCGTCTATGACGGCTATGATATTTCGCCCGTGCTCCTGGGGACCGGGAAAGGGGAAAGAGAAGTGGTCTTTTATTACCGGGGCGAACGGGTATATGCGGTCCGGAAGGGCGATTACAAGGCCCATTTCATTACCCAGCTGGAGTACGGCAGTCCCACCGCCCACCCCATTACCGATCCGCCCATGGCTGTCCAGAACACTCCCACGGTGCTGGAAGAGCCCCTGCTATACAATGTGAACATCGATCCCGGGGAGAAATACAACATCGCCGGGGAACATCCAGAAATCATACAGGACATCCGGAAGGTCCTGGAGGAGCACCTGGCCGGCCTGGAAGAAGTGGAAAACCAACTGGTGAAAAGATAGATCTCAGGGACAGCCAGCCCGCATAAGCGGAATACTAAAACCCGTTGCTCAATTTTCCTGACAGAAAGCGTTCCAGGATCGAATCGTCGTTGATCTCCTTGGACAGGGATGCGATGGTCTCCATGGGCACATCATAGAGATCCAGCACCAGCAATCCGTCCAGTGCATCGTTGAATTTGGGATCCAGGTTGAAGCCGATGATCTTACCGTTCAGCTTTAGGTAATGCTTGAGCAGGATGGGTATGGTGTAGTCGTTGGGCTCCACTTCCTTGATAAAGCTGTCGAACTTGTTCAGATCGTCGGTATTGGCCAGCAGGATCTCCTCGTCCACGTTGAACCCGGGCACATTATAGCGGGTACGGGGCCTCACATACCTGGACAGTTTCTTATCGAAATGGTGCTCCCGGATGTACTGCATGATGAGTCCCCGGGAAAACTGCGAGAAATTGTTGCTGATGCTCACCGGACCGATCAGGTAGCGGTATTCGCTGTGCTTCAGAAGGAAATACAGGATGCCCTTCCAGAGCAGGAACAGCGGCATGGGCCTGCGCTGGTATTCCTTGATGATGAAGGAGCGGCCCAGCTCCAGGGACTGCTTGAGGGTGGGTTGAAAGCGTCGGTTCATCCGGAATAGGCTTTGCAGGTAGAAGCCCTTGACGCCATAGCGGTTCAGGATCTCCTTGCCCTTGCCCACCCGGTAGGCCCCCACGATCTTGTTGTGCTGGTTGTCCCACACAAAAAGCTGGTTGTAGTAAAGGTCGTATTCGTCCAGGTCCATGGACCGGTTGGTCCCCTCGCCCACTTCCCGGAAAGTGATCTCCCTGAGCCTGCCCAGTTCATTCATGATCTGCGGGATCTCGATGCTGGGCGTGCAGAACACATCGAACTGATCGCTGGAGAACAGGGTGTATTCCTCCCGGATCTTTTCAATCTCGTCGATGATGAGACCGGGTGGCACCGCCTCGGCCACATCTTCGACCCTCGAACCCAGGTTCAGCCGGGGCCTGAAAAACTTGGTCACCTCCAGCACCGACCCCAGGGCGTAGGTCTTGGCCCTGAGGTAGCGGCCAAAGGTACTGATATCGGAAAAGCTGTCCTGTTCCTTCACGCTCACCGGATTCCCGATGCGGATGCGGATCTTCTTGTGCTTCTTATTGAATACCTCGGCGGGAAGGCGCACGGTGCGCAGGGTGGGATGGATCAGTCCCAGGATGTGAAAGAGCCTTGAATTGGAACCCTGGAAATAGACCGGGACCACGGGCACCCTGGCCTTTTTGATCATTTTCAAAGCTGTTTCTCTTTCCAGAACACCTGAAATGA
>CBDTYO010000197.1:0-7581 GCA_965364615.1 uncultured Bacteroidia bacterium | reverse complement strand
TACCCCGGAGTCCCCGCTGGCTGATGATGAAGGGAAAGCAAGAGGAGGCCATGGTGGTGCTCAAGCGGGCCAACACGGAAGAAACAGCCGAGTTGGAATTCAAGAACATCAGGGAGAGCCTTGAAAGTGGCAGCGATCAAAAGAAAGTCCCCCTCATGGAACTATTCAAGCCTGCCCTCCGGCTGGTCCTCATCATCGGACTGGGTGTGGCCATATTGCAACAGATCACCGGGATCAACTCGGTGTTCTTTTATGCCCCCATGATTTTCGAACAATCCGGCATCGGCACCGATGCTGCCTTTTCTCAGGCCATCCTGGTGGGCCTGACAAATCTGGTATTCACTGTGCTGGCCATTCTTTTCATAGACAGGCTGGGGAGAAAGTTCCTCCTTGGCATCGGAATGGCCGGGATCGCCATCTTTATGTTCCTGCTCGCATCGGGATTCAACTCTGCCACCTATACCCTGAACGGGGAGACCATTGAGTCCCTGTCGGAGGGCATAGACAAAGAGGCGCTATATTCCATACAGGATGATGTCTATGACAGCGATGTGAAATACAAGGAAAAGCTGAATGAAGTGCTTGGATCATCCGCGGTCAAGGAATATGAATCGGAGCTTATTGCCGGGGCCATTGACTCCAATCCCTGGCTGATCCTCATCGGGATACTGGGCTTTGTAGCCTCCTTTGCCATTTCCATCGGACCGGTGATGTGGGTGCTCTTTTCCGAGCTCTTTCCCAACTTTATCCGGGGACTGGCCATTTCCTTTGTGGGCTTTATCAACTCCCTGGTCAGTTTCTCAGTACAGCTGGTTTTCCCCTGGGAGCTGGCCACCCTGGGCACTGCAGGGACTTTCCTGATCTATGGCATATTCGGCGCCCTGGGTCTGGTCTTTGTGCTGATCATGGTACCGGAAACCAAAGGAAAATCCCTGGAAGAACTGGAAAAGATACTGGTAAAATAAAGGTCAGAACTCATGAGGAGACAGCGTGTATTCATGGGCGATACTCCCGTGAAAGTCAATGAGGAAGAAGTAAATGGATCATTTGTGGAGCTGGAGGGGGAACGATTCTACCGCATTTCGAACGTCGACCGGATGCCTGATTTTTTCATGAGCATCGTGAGTGCCTCCGACCACTGGATGTTTATCTCCAGCAATGGCTCCCTGACAGCTGGCAGGAAAAATGCTGAAAGTGCCCTGTTTCCTTATTATTCTGAAGACAAGATACACGACTACAAGGGCAGGACAGGGAGCAGAACGCTTATTCTGGTCAGGCAGGACGATCAGATGAAACTATGGGAACCTTTCGAGGCCATGCCCACAGGGGCCTATCAGGTGAAAAGGAACCTGTATAAGAATGTTTTGAGCAACAAACTGATCTTTGAAGAGATCAATGAGGACCTGGACCTGACTTTTCGCTATGGCTGGTATAACAGCGAGAAGTTTGGCTTTGTGAGAAAGTCGGTATTGATGAATCATGCGGCGGGTTCACGTCAGCTGGAGATCCTGGATGGCTTGCAGAACATCCTGCCAAGCAGTGTGGACTCCGGTTTGCAACTGAGCTCCAGCAACCTGCTGGATGCCTATAAGAGACAGGAACTGGTACCAGGGACCACCCTGGGGATCTACCGTTTGAGTTCGGTTCCCACAGATGCTGCTGAGCCCAGTGAGGCCCTCAGGGCAAATACGGTATGGTCGGCAGGACTGGATCCCATGGGCATCTTGCTTTCCAGTCAGCAACTGGATGCCTTCCGGTCGGGATGGCCGGTGGTACCCGAAAAGGATGTGAAAGCCACCCGGGGAGCCTACTTTGTGCATACCCGGATGGAATTGCCAGCGGGTGCTCAGCAGGACTGGAACCTGGTGGCAGAGTTGAACCAGGATGCTGCCGCAGTGAGCTCCCTGGTGGAACTGTTAAGCGGGGGGAAATCTCTCGGGAGATTGCTTGAGGATGATATTGAACAAAGCAGGCAGGAACTGTTCTCGCTCTTGTCCTCCTCCGATGCCATTCAATGCACCGATGATGAGTTAAGCAGTTCCAGACACCTGTCAAATGTGTTGTTCAATGTGATGCGCGGAGGCTTGTTTCTGGAGAATTACCAGGTACCAGTGGAGGATTTTCTATCTCATGTATCGGGCTCCCATGTGAAGCTGCTGGACAAGGCCCGGGAGCTTTTCAAGGAAGCGGGTCCCAGCATATCCCATCAAGAGTTGCTCGAAAAAACCCGTGCCACGGGCCATCCCCACCTGCTCAGGTTGTGCTACGAATACCTGGCTCTCACATTCAGCCGCAGACACGGGGATCCCAGCCGTCCCTGGAACAAGTTTTCCATTGATAACCGCAAGGAGGATGGCAGCCGGAAGTTAGACTACCAGGGGAACTGGCGGGATATCTTTCAGAACTGGGAGGCCCTTGCTCTTAGCTTCCCCGGCTATGTGGAAAGCATGATCAGCAAATTTGTGAATGCCTCCACACCGGACGGATACAATCCCTACAGGATCACCCGCCAGGGAATGGACTGGGAAGTTCCGGATCCCTCCGATCCCTGGTCCAATATAGGATACTGGGGGGATCACCAGGTGATTTACCTGCTAAAATTCCTGGAGATATCTGCCCGCCATCATCCGGGAGAGCTTCAGCACCTGCTTGCACAGGAATTGTTCTCTTACGCCAACGTTCCATACAGGATCAAAGTGTACAGGGAGCTGCTTGCCGATCCTCACAACACCATCGAGTTTGATCAAACACTGGAGGAAACCATCCAAGCCAGGGTGGAGGCACTGGGATCGGACGGAAAGCTGGTCTGGGATCGGAACGGGGAGGTGGTGCTGGTGAACCTGGCCGAAAAACTATTGGTCCCCCTGCTTGGCAAGTTCTCCAATTTCATTCCCGGGGCAGGCATTTGGATGAATACACAGCGGCCCGAGTGGAACGATGCCAATAACGCCCTGGTCGGTTACGGGGTGTCGGTGGTGACCACCGCCTACCTCAGGGCCTATGTGGCTTTCTGCAGGGAACTTTTTGGACAAGGCCCCAGCGAGGGTGTCAGCCTTTCCAGGGAAGTGCATGAGTTTTTGTCCCGCCTGGCCAACGTACTCAATCAGCAAATGCAAGAACCCGGACGCATGCTGACCAAAAGGGGCATGAAAGCATGCATGGATGCTTTTGGACAGACAGGCAGTGATTACCGGCAAAAGCTCTACCAGGCAGGCTTTTCAGGAGAGAAAGCAAGCATCAAACTGGACCATCTCCTGGACTTTCTGGATATGGCACTGCAGGCCCTCGATGAGACCCTCAGGTCCAACCGGCGCGACGATGGGCTATACCATGCCTACAACCTGATCAAGGTGGAAGGCGAAGAGCTTCATTTGCGCCGCTTATATGAAATGCTGGAAGGACAGGTGGCCATTTTGAGTTCCGGATTCCTGCCTGTGGAAGAGTCCGTTCGACTACTGGATGCCCTGAAGAAAAGCAAGCTCTTTCGGGAGGACCAGTACAGTTACATTCTGTATCCCGACCACCCGCTGCCCTCCTTCCTGGAAAAGAATATCATCCCTGCAAAAGAGGTAGAGCGTTCCGGTTTATTGAAAGCCTTGCTGGAAAAATCAAACAGGCAGATTGTGGTGAAGGATGTGAAAGGGACTTGTCATTTTCATGCCGACTTCAGAAATGCAGGCTTGCTGAAGGAGGCACTGGATACCCTTCCAGAAGCATACAGCCCGCTGGTCGAAAAGGAGCGGGATCTGCTCCTGGAGATCTATGAAAAAGTATTTGACCATCAGTCGTTTACCGGACGTTCCGGGACTTTCTATGGCTATGAAGGGCTGGGCAGTATTTACTGGCACATGGTGTCGAAGCTGCTCCTGGCGGTTTGCGAAACCTATTACAGAGCTGCAGAGAAGGGGACCGCTCCCGGGCTGCTCGGACAACTGGCAGCCCATTACTATGAAATCAGGGCCGGAATCGGTCTGAACAAGGATCCGGACGTATATGGGGCTTTTCCCACCGATCCCTATTCACATACCCCTGCAAACAGGGGGGCTCAGCAACCCGGGATGACCGGACAAGTGAAAGAGGACATCATTGCCAGGTGGGGAGAGCTGGGGATCGTGGTTCGTCAGGGGGCCATCCGCTTTCATCCCATTTTGCTTCGGAAGGAAGAGTTATTGTCGGAAGCATGCGAATTCGTCTTCCTGGATATACATGGAGAGAAGGTCAGACTGGATCTGGAGGCAGGGAGCCTGGGCTTTACCTATTGCCAGTTGCCGGTGGTCTATCATCTGTCGGAGGAACCCAGGATGGTGCTTTACCACCGCGATGGCACCTCAAGATCCCTGCCCGGACTGGTCCTTGATCAGGAGACCAGCCGCCACATTTTTGAACGGAGCGGCACATGGGTCCGCCTCGAAGTATGGCTTAGCCCGGGACTTTAATCCCGGGAAGGCAGACACTGAGCTTATTCCTCCACCCCGAAAGTATAGATGGTCTGGGTAATGTATTTTTCCCCCGGCCTCAGGATGGTGCTGGGAAAATTCTCCTGGTTGGGTGAATCGGGAAAATGCTGGGTCTCCAGGCAAAAACCTGCATGCTGCACATAGGTAAAATCTCCCGACGAAAGTGTGCCATCCAGAAAATTCCCCGTATAAAACTGCACGCCGGGTTCGGTGGTGCTCACCTCCAGGTACCTGCCGCTTTTGGGATCCATGGCCTTGGCCGCCAGGGTGAGCTTTTCATCCGATCCATCCAGGACAAAATTGTGGTCGTATCCCACCGGTTCACCCGCCAGCTGATCAAACCTTTCACCGATCACCGTGGGTTTCCTGAAATCAAAGGGGGTCCCTTCCACATTGGCAATTTCCCCGGTGGGAATCAATTCCTCATTGACAGGAGTATAGCGGGATGCATTGATGTAAAGAATGTGGTCCAGGATGGTTCCTTCTCCGGACAGGTTGAAGTAGGCATGGTTGGTGAGGTTCACCGGGGTGGCTTTGTCCGTTTCCGCTTCATAGGTGATAAAAAGCTGGTCCATCAGCAATTCATAGGTGACCACCACCTTCAGGTTGCCGGGAAAACCCTCTTCCCCGTCGGGACTCATGTAACTGAGCTGCAGGGCAGCCCTCACATCACAGGAGATCACCTCCGGATCCCAGACCACATCATCAAACCCTTTCAATCCTCCATGCAGCGAGTTGTTGCCATTGTTGGCCGCCAACTGGTAGGTTTCGCCGTCCAGCGAAAACTTTGCATTGGCAATCCGGTTTCCATACCGGCCGATCAGGGCCCCGAAATTGGGATGACCGGCCAGGTATTGGTCCAGGTTATCAAATCCCAGGGTGATGTTTCCCAGTTTTCCATTTCTGTCGGGGGTGTGTATCTCTGTAATGATGCCCCCGTAATTCATGATCTTGACCACAATTTCCCTCTCGTTTTTCAGGGTGAACAAGGTGATTGAATCCCCTTCCGGGGTCATGCCGAAAAAGGCCTTTTCCACCTTGCATTTAGGGTTCTTCTGCTCTTCTGCTAGCTCCTTTTTCTTGCCCGAGTTGCAGGAAGTGAGCATGAGCAATAGAGCCACAATCAGGGAGATCCCCGTGATCAGGGGATGGTTCGATAAAGCAAGGATTTTTTTGTTCATGGGGGAAAGTTCGTAGGTTAATGGTTTATAGCTTAATGGTATACAGGTTAGTAGGTTAATGGGTAATAGTCAAAGGGTTCTTTCGAATTCCAGCCGTTCTCCGCGGACCATTTCATTGAAGAGTCCGTGTTTGTAAGCCAGTTTTCCATTCACCCAGGTGTGGGTGACCCTTGAATGGAAGCTTTCTCCTTCAAAAGGGGACCATCCACATTTATAATGCACATTCCTATGTGCCACGGTCCACTCCTGTTCCATGTCCACCAGCACCAGGTCTGCCTTGAATCCGGGTTCGATAAATCCACGATCTTTCACTCTGAACAACCTGGCAGGGGCATGGCACATCTTTTCCACCACCTTCTCCAGGGTCAGTTGGCGGCGGTGGACCAGTTCCAGCATGGCAGTCAGGGCATGCTGTACCATGGGTCCGCCGGAAGGCGACTGGAAATACTTGCTTTGCTTCTCTTCAATGGTATGGGGGGCATGGTCGGTGGCGATCACATCCAGTTTGTCGTTCAACACAGCGGCTACCAGCGAATCTCTGTCATGGGCCGTTTTGATGGCAGGGTTCCACTTGATCAGGGTCCCTTTTCGTTCATAATCCTCTTCACTGAACCACAGGTGGTGGATACAAACTTCTGCGGTAATCCGTTTCTTATCAAAATCGGTGCCCTGTTGAAACAGGTCCAGTTCACGGGCAGTTGAAATATGGAGCACATGCAGGCGGGATCCATGTTTTCGGGCCAAATCCACTGCCAACTGGCTGGATAGGTAGCAGGCCTCCTCACTGCGTATGACCGGGTGCATTTTCACCGGGACCTCTTCGCCGTATTCCTTGCGTGCCTTCTCACTGTTTTTTCTGATGGTGGCCTCGTCCTCACAGTGGGTGGCAATGAGGGTGGGAGATTCCGCGAAGATCAGATCCAGTGCCTCCGGCTTATCCACCAGCATGTTGCCTGTGGACGAACCCATGAATACTTTGAGTCCGCAGTTCCGGGCAGGATCCAGCTTTCGGATCTCCTTCAGGTTATCATTGGTGGCCCCCAGGTAAAAGGAATAATTGGCCATGGAGACTTCCGCGGCACGGCTGTATTTCTTTTCGAGCTCTTCAATGCTGGTGGCCTGTGGTTTGGTATTGGGCATCTCCATATAGGAAGTGATCCCTCCGGCCACGGCTGCCTTCGATTCGGTGGCTATTTCGGCTTTGTGGGTCATGCCGGGCTCCCTGAAGTGCACCTGGTCGTCGATCACACCGGGCAACAGGTAAGTGCCCTGTGCATCAATGACCTCGGCCAGGTCCTGCCCGGCTCCCGGTTCACCATCCCCCACGGCGCGGATGATTCCCCCGCGCACCAGTACAAAACCGTGGGTAATGATGCCCTGGTTCACAATCTTCGCGTTCCTGATCAAATAATTGTCCATAATCTAGCTTTGGTCTTTTATGAGGTTGCCCTTTTGTAGCTGCGAAACCAGCTGGCAACCTTGAGCCTGATCACTCCGAAAACGGCCTCGCTCACGATCTTGCCAGACATTTTGGAGGTTCCCTCCCTTCGTTCCGTGAAAATGATGGGGAGTTCCACCACATTAAAACCATATTTCCAGGCCTTGAATTTCATCTCGATCTGGAAGGCATATCCCTTGAAGCGGATTTTATCCAGGTTGATGGTTTCGAGCACCTCCTTCCGGTAGCAAACGAAACCGGCAGTGGAATCCCTTACCTTCATGCGGGTTATCATACGAACATATACCGAGGCAAAGTAGGAAATCAGCACCCGGCTCATGGGCCAGTTCACCACATTCACCCCCGAAATATACCTGGATCCTATGGCCATGTCGGCCGAATCTTTCTCACAGGCACCAATCAGCCTGGGCAGGTCATTGGGATTGTGTGAAAAATCAGCATCCATTTCGCATATATATGAATAGCCCCTCTCAATGGCCCACTT
>CBDTYO010000196.1:0-7620 GCA_965364615.1 uncultured Bacteroidia bacterium | reverse complement strand
TCGGGTCCTACGATGGGATTGGGTGAAATCAGGATCTTGAAATCGGCATCGCTCTCTTTCAGGGTCCTCATCAGCCAGGCTTTCTGCTTTTCGCCCCAGATGGACTTGTCCGGGCCGTCCGGCAGGTCGTTGGGACTTCTGTAGTCGCGATTCTCAACCATCCAGAACTGAAGCTCCCTGGAAACCCTGTAGGTTTTATAAGTCACTTCCTCCGGATGGTCAGGATCCACCACCGGAAGCTGCTCTCTGAACAAACGGATCCCCTCTTCATGGCTGGGGGGCCTCAGGCCGGTGGTATCTGCATCGTTGTAACGGTAGTCGTGGTCGTCCTTTTCCCAGTAGGTTCCCACATTCCGGAAAAGCTCCACCAGCCCGGGCTGACTGAAATTCACATGGTAATGCCTTCGCATGGAAGCCAAATCCTTCGCTTCTCCCAGGGGCATGTAAGGAGAATCATAATAGACATTGTCTCCCGTCCCCACAAAAATGTCCGGCCTCAATTGCAGTACCTGTTCCGCAGAAGGATATCCCAGGTGACGATCAATCCCCAGGGCATGTCCCGGATTGTAATGCATTCTGGCATAGTTCATGCAGGTCATGACCACCAGGTTCAGCTCCTTGGAGACCCCCTCACCGGCCAGGGTCATAAATTCATTCCAGGTGCCTGTCCGGTAACTGAGGGAGTCAGGGCCATAGAGCAACCGGTAATAATAACTGGTATTGGGCTCTAAGCCACTGACCCGGATCTTTACAATATAATCCTTCTCAGGCAAGGCTTCCAGCCATTGGGTTCTCTTCCGCTGATCCAGCTGGGTCTTTTCGCAATATTCGAAACAGGCCCAGCCCGGACAACCCAGATAATCGTTGTTAAAGGGCATAAGGGTCAGGGTAAGGCGCGACTGCAAAATGACCGAGTTGGTGGTCATATGGCCAGCCATCTCCCCCTGGGCATGCTCAGGATGGGCCAGCAACTCCAGGATCCTGGTCTTCATATCCTCTTCTTGCGACCAGCCAGGGGAGGCAGCTAACAGACAGAAAAGGAACAGATTAATCCTCAGTTTCATGACTCATATTGTGGGGTTCCACCCGGGTTCGTATTCACGCCCCCAGAGCTTCATGGCGTCCCGGTCGTAGATTTTCCCCGTCTGATCATCCACATCGAATCCCTTGCCGATGCGGTAGGCAATGTTCGAATAATGCACCAGGGCCATGGTGATGATCCCATCGGAAATGGGGGCATTCAGGCTGCTTGCTCCCCGGATGGTCTGAAAGAAATTTTCGATGTGGGCGGTGGACATATCTCCTCCACCCCCCAGGGCAGTCCCAGCCTCCTCGGAAGCCGACTTGCTGTCCCTCACCAGCTTTCCCTTGCGGTCATACAATCTGTATCCTCCCCGGTCCACAAAGACACTGCCTTCCGTTCCGTAAATGATGGTTCCCCTTCCGGCCCCATAGGTGGAGTAACCGTTCCGGCTTTTGCCGTCCCACTGAATGATCTTATCTCCGGCAAAACGGAATAGCACCTCCATGTCGTCGTACATTTCCCATCCATCGTCCTGGAAATGGCGTTTTTCCGCCTCCACCTCCACATGGAGGGGATAGTCCACCTGGAGGGCCCAACGGGCTACATCCATTTCGTGGGTCCCGTTGTTCCCGGATTCAGCGGTCCCGTAGTCCCAGCCATACCAGTGCCAATGGTAGTTCCAGGTTTCCTCCGTATATTCCCTGCGGGGAGCGGGTCCCTGGAAAAGGTCCCAGTCCAGCCCCTCAGGCACTGCCACCTTTTTTTGCACCGGACTGGCACCCCTCGAGTTGGTATAGAAAGCCACTGCTTTATAGGGGTTACCAATGACACCCTGGTGTATTTCCCGAATGATCTCAATGGTATGGGCAGAAGACCTTTGCTGCACGCCCATTTGGACAACTTTGTTGTATTTCTTCTGTGCTGACAGAATGAGCCCGTTTTCAGCCATGTTATGACTGGCAGGCTTTTCCACATATACATGCTTTCCCCCTTTCACAGCCAGGATGGCTCCCGGCGTATGCCAGTGGTCAGGGGTGGCATTGATGAGAACATCCACTTTCGGGTCTTCGATCACCTTTCGGATGTCGTTCTCCAGCAAGGGATTGTTTTTAATGTGCTTGGAAAACCTCTCAGCGGCCTTTTCACGCTGACTTTTCATCACATCGCAGAGATAAAGCAACTCCACGTTGTTCTTTTTTTCGGCTATGGGGGGAAGAAAAGCCCCCAACCTGCGGCCCAGGCCCGCAATCCCAATGAATAATCGATCGTTGGCACCTATTATGCGGCCATAACTCCTGGCACTCATTCCCATGGCTGAACCGCCCACGGCCACACCAGCGGCACCGGCGGTCACTGTCTTGATAAAATGTCTTCTGTCTGAACTCATTTTCTTGTCGGTATAGTTGTTAATAATATGTACAGATCTATATAGTTTTCTTCAAGCCTGTCAGCAAAAGGACCGAAACAAGCAGGAAAAGGTAAAGCGCCAGATCCAGCCGCAGGGCACCCAGATGATCGGGCACCACCCCTGCCAGTGAAAGCAAATATATGACAAAAGCCACAGAGGAAATCAAGATTACTTCTTTCTCGGGTTTTGTTTTCCTGATCACCGCCAGTAGCACAATGGGGGCCATCATGGCCGTTCCTGTAAAACTCACCCTGGCCAGCAGGGCCAGCTCATCGCTCATAAGGGTGGAAAATACCATGACTACTGCAGCAAAAAAGAACAATGAGATGCGTGTAATTCGCATGGCCCTCTTTTCCTCCCCCCTGAGCAATGAGCGAAGTTCGTTTCCCAGGGCAAAGATCTGGGCGTTCGTGGTGGAAAGGCAGGCTGCAAATAATCCTACAATGGCCAGAGCTGCCACGGGAGCAGCCTGATCAAACAACAATGCCTTGGACAAAAATTCCGAGGTGGGAACCCCGGGATATTTGACAGCCCCATACATCCCGATGAATATGGTGGGGACAATCACCAGGATGGCAAACATTCCCACGGCATAGGCCATCTTTTTCATGGATGCCAGGTTCTTCACCACCACCAGGCGGGTGGTGAGCTGCGGCTGGGTCACAGGGATCATCACCACGGCGATCATGGATCCCAGGAGAAACTGCCAGGAGAACAAACCTTCGGGGCCCGGAGTGGACAACAATTCGGCGTTCACATTTTCCACCGCCTTGAACAGGTCCGGAACAGTTCCGAAGGCAGCGATACAGGTTCCGCCAATGAGCCAGATCACCATCAGCAGGATCAGGCCCTGGATGGCATCGCTGTATACAATGGCTTTCAGTCCCCCGATCTCAGCATATACCAGCATCATCACCACCATGACCAGGGCCCAGGCCCAGGAGGGCAGCATCCCGGGAAAGGCTGCCTCCAGGAATATGGAGATCCCACGGATCTGTATGGCCACATAAGGGATCAGGAATATGAAAGCGCTGGCAAACATGGCCACCCCGGCCCACCGGGTTCCGTAGGAAGAAACCATCAATCCGGCCACTCCCTGGAAGTTGTGCTCCTTGGCCTTTCTTCTGAGGCGGTAGCCAAACCAGAGGATGAAAAAGACCATGATCCCGTCCGAAAAGGCCAGAAAAGTCCAGGCGCCAATGCCATGATTTCGAAAGAAATCCGGCATGCCCATGAAGGTGAAGGCGCTGAACAAGGCGGCAGAGAAGGTCAGGAATCCCAGGATGGGACCAATGCTTTTTCCTGCCAGCATGAATTCTTCCGCAGAGCGGTTTCTCCGGTAAGACTTCCAGGAAGCATAGGCCAGCAGGATAAAAAATATACCAAAGAAGATGTAAATCCAGATTTTCATAGGTCCTCCCCCCCTTCATCAGAGCGAGGATGGACCTTTGACCCGATATATGTGATAAGCACCAACAATACGGTGATCAGAAAACTGGTCCAGAGGGTGTAGGGAATTCCCAGGATCATGGGTTTGTATACCCCGTTGGGTAACATCAAAGGTGTGTAGGCCAGCACCATGAGCACCGTAACCAGGACCATGCACAGTTTCCAGTATTTCTTGCTTTTTTTCATAACCTGGGCAGTGTTAGACCCCCATCGGCCATTATTACCTGGCCGGTGGAGTAGGGCAACATTCCTTTGACCAGGGCCCGCACTATTTTGCCAACATCAGCGGGTTGCCCCCAGCGCGCCTGCAGAGCCAGACCCTGATCAAACAACCGGTCATATTTTGTTTTTACGGCTGCCGTCATATCGGTTTCAATGACTCCCGGACGGACTTCGTATACCGGGATCTCAAATGCTCCCAGGCGGGCAGCATACAATTTGGTCATCATGGCCATCCCTGCTTTGCTGACGCAATACTCTCCCCTGTTCACAGAGGCCACTGTGGCCGAAATGGAGCTGATATTTATTAAAGCCCCAAAGAATTCCCCTTCTTCCTTCTTCTGCTCTATCAGCCAATGGGCCACGGCCTGACTGAGGAAATAGGGTCCCTGCAGGTTGGTGAGCAAAACATGCTCGAAGCTATCTTCCGTGGCTTCCAGCAGGTCCCTTCTCTCTCTGGGTGCCACTCCGGCATTGTTGACCAGGAAATTGAGTTGACCAAACTCCCCGCGGATCCTTGTTAGCATGGATTCCCTGTCTTCCCTCTTGCTCACGTCGCCCTGACAGTACAGGGTCCTAATTCCGAAAGCCCTGAGTTCGTCCAGGGTTTCCACGACCTGCTGCTCTGGCCGGATACCGTTAATGGCCAGATCGATGCCTTCCGCAGCCAATTCCAGGGCAATCCCCAGACCAATGCCCCTGGATCCTCCGGTAATTCATTTTCTGCATGGGATTAAATATCTTCGATGTCCACCCAGGCCTTCCTGGCCCAACTTTCCAGTCCCTTTTCGGCCAGCTGTACCCCCTTGGCGCCTTCTTTCAGGTTCCAGGGGAAGGGTTCATCCCTGACCACATGCTTCAGGAACAATTCCCATTGCGCCTTGAAAGCATTTTCATACACTTCCTGTTCCGGGACCCTGGACCAGCCTTCGAAGAAAGGAATGGGCTGGGGGATGTCGGGATTCCAGACAGGTTTGGGGGTATTGCCGTAATGCTGGGTGTAGCAATCGCGCAATCCGGCCACGGCCGAGCCAAGGGTGCCATCCACCTGGATGGTCAACAAATCGTCCCGCCTGACCCGCACACACCAGGAGGAATTGAAATGGGCCACAATTCCCCCCTCCAGCTGGAATGTGGCATAGGCTGCATCATCGGCGGTGCACTTGTAGGCCTGGCCCTGCTCATCCACCCTTTCCCTGATGTGGGTGGCCCCCAGACAGGAGACCGCCTGGACCTTGCCAAAGAGGTTGTCCAGCACATACCTCCAATGACAGAGCATATCTACGATAATTCCTCCATCGTCTTCCTGGCGGTAGTTCCAGGAAGGCCGCTGAGCCGGAACGGTATGGCCTTCAAATACCCAGTACCCAAATTCGCCACGAACGGACAGGATCTCCCCAAAAAAGCCTTTTTCCATCAATCGCTTCAACTTCAGCATTCCGGGTAAAAACAGTTTGTCCTGAACCACGCCATGTTTCACCCCGGCCTTTTCACAATGGTGGTAAAGATCCATGGCAGTGTCAAAGTCGGAAGATGTGGGTTTCTCACAATAGACATGCTTTCCGTGGGAGGCAGCCAGCTTCACTGCTTCAGCCCTTCGGCCTGTGGTCTGGGCATCAAAGTAAATCGCGTAGGAAGGATCCCGGATGACGCTTTCCAGATCGGTGGTGTACTTCTCTACCCCTGACAGTTCGCTCAGGGCCTTCAATTTGGCTTCGTTCCTTCCCACAAGCACCGGATCGGGCATGATGACTTCCGTGTCGGAGACCTTCACTCCACCCTGTTTTATGATTTCCAGGATGGAACGCATGAGGTGCTGATTCTTGCCCATCCTTCCGGTCACCCCGTTCATGATAATTCCTAGCCTGTATTCCTTCATTATCTTTGATTTAGCTGTGTTCCAAATATGCTTTAAGAATCTTTTTCAGGAAATGGTCCTGATCCTCCCCCCAGAATTTGTTGGAAAATATTTCCACCTCGTGGAAACCGGTAAAACCAGCTTCTTCCACCCATTCCCTGATCTGTTTCAAGGGAATGCAGCCCTCTCCCATCAATCCCCTGTCGTTGAGCATGTCCGTGGTGGGCACCTTCCAGTCGCAAATGTGATAGGCAAACAACTTGCCGTTCTTTCCGCAACGGCGGATCTGCTTTTCCAGGTCCTCATCAAACCACAGGTGGTAAACATCCACCGCTATGCCCAGGTACCCATCCGCAAAATACTCTGCGAGATCATTGGCCTGCTTCAGGGAGGTTATGGCCGAACGGGTATCTGCATACATGGGATGCAGGGGTTCGATGGCCAGTTTGACACCCAGTTCCTGTGCCCTGGGAAGAAGGGCTTCAATCCCCTCCTTGATCTGGTCCCTGGAAGTCTGCAGGGACTGTCCCGGTTCGGCTCCGCAGACCAGCACCAGCATGGGAATCTCCATGTCCGCTGCTTCCTGCAACATCAGGATATTCTCTTCGATGGCCTGAGCCCTTTTATCCGCTTGAAGCGCAGGAAAAAAGCCACCCCTTACATAGGAAACCGGACTGAGATCATTATTCCTCAAACAACTCATGACCGTTGCCGGGGCCAATCCGGCCACCGCATCCCTCCAGATGGATATCCCTTTCACACCCAAGGCAGCATAACTGGCACAGGCAAGCTCAAAACTCAGCGGCTTGGTGGTGATGGTGTGAATACACAGTCTTTCCAGGTTCCTGATCTTTGCTACCATAACTCTATTTCATCAATGAAGGATCAATGCATCCATAGTAGGTGTAGTAGGTATCTCCTCTGTTTATCCTTGTCAGATACAAGGCCACTTCCCTCATGTGGTAATCGCCCCACATGCTGGATTCCCCATGCGCTGCCCGATCGGGATCCGGTTTATGATCCCAGGCGTTGGGTTGATGGTATATGCTATGCAGGAGGATTCCCTGGTGGCCAGGCTCCTTACTGAGATAGGGTTCCTCCAGCAGGGTACTGACCACTGTCAATCCTGCCTGCCAGTAATGCTTGCCCATTTCAGGATCTCGTCGTTCCAGGAATTTGCCCAGTCGGAGCAGACCCTGTGCTGCAATGGCTGCAGCAGAGCTGTCCACCGGCTCATGGGCATTGAAGGGATCGGCCTTCTTCTCATAGAGATGATCGATTTTGTGCAGGGCCGGTGCCCCGGTGTCCCAATACGGTATGCCGTCCACAGGGGTATGGGAAATGAAAAAATCGCAGGTGGCCATGGCTGCATCCAGCATGATTTGCTCTATTTCCTTTTTCCCTCCGTATTTCTCCAGGGAGGCTTCGGACAACCAGTCAAACAGTTCCAGTTCTTCTGCAAATCCACACATGGCCCAGGCCAGTCCACGGGTCCAGGTGCTGTATCCGCTGAAGCCCTGCTGGGCATTGGGACAGCGATACTGACCATCTTTCACATTGAAGATGCTTTCATGGGCAGTTCTACCCCGCACATCATAGGCGTCCCTGCCCTGGCCATAGTAGACGGAGTATTCTGCGGTCGACCTTGCATGCTGGATGGCC
>CBDTYO010000195.1:0-7647 GCA_965364615.1 uncultured Bacteroidia bacterium | reverse complement strand
CCACCACAGTTTGCTGGTCTTTTGTATGACAGTCTATTTTGATATTTTTGGCCTGGGCTTTTGGGCCCAGGAGTTCCATGGTATTCTCACAGATATCTTTGAACACCAATGCTTGCGGATTGAATGGAATCTTGCCGGATTGCGCCTTGGTCCACGTAAGGATATCTTCCAGCAAATTATAGGTAGCCCGGGTGGCCTTATTCATTTCGGACAACATCGATTTGATTTCAGAGCTATCGTAAGAATGGATATTTTCTTCCATGAGGGCAGACAAACCCAGAAGTGTATCAAGCGGGCTCTTCAGGTCGTGTCCCAGGATGGATATAAAACGGTCTTTGTCCAAATTCAACTGAAGCAATTCATTTTCAGATTGCTTCAGTTTGGTAATGTCGCGTGATACTCCAAGGACAGATCCCACCCTATTTTCGGTATCAAATTCAGGAAATAGGCGCAAATCATAGTAAACCATGCCATTGGGGCGATTCATGCTGAATTGCTCATGCTGCGGTTGTTTGGTGGCAAATACATTTTCAATGAATTTTTCAAACATCAAACAATGCTCCTCATCATAAATACCCGTCTCCCGGTGGGTTTTCCCCAGCAATTGCTCCTGATTCAGCCCCCTTACCTCCAGTCCGGCCTTGTTTACATAAATGTGCCGGTGCGAACGGTCATATCTGGTGATGCAGTCCTGGCTGTTCTCAGATAACGCCCTGAATTTTAATTGATTATCCTTAGCCCTTTTTCTCTCGGCAATGTAGGCACTATGCAGAAACCTGATGATGAAGAATATGAATATGGAGGAGTAGGTGGCAGTGATGATGCCATCAATCCAGCGAACTCTTTCAGAGTCAAAGTCGGTGATCAGATCGGGTCTGTAAAACTGGAGGAGATACATGGCGATGACCAGTACAACAAAGAAAGAGATTACATATTTTTTGCTTTTCAGGGGAACGATAATGAGTCCGAGAATCAGCACCACAAATGCCACAAGCATATTGGATCCGTTCATCCCCCCGTCTACGATCCAGACGATGGAGACTCCGATAAACGAAAGAACGATGCTCGGTCCGATAAAGGGTTTGTATATCCTCTTCACCCTCACGAAATAAAAGACGATGCCCAGAAGAACAAACAATGATGAGGTAACCAGGAGAACATTCACCGGACTGGAGATGGCGATGCTGGTGACAGTGCCCAAAAAACTGGCAATGATTCCCACAATAAGGGCGGACTGAAATAGCCGGTATTCAACCGGGAGATGTACTTTTGCCTCAAAAAGCTGATTGATCATCCGCTTTCTCCCCATGCCTGCAAAATATGAATATTTTGTAATAAGACAATTTATTTCTTCAAGGGCAAATGAAACATGCAAGTATAGTCAGCATCGATCAAAACTCCCAGTGCAAAGAGGTATTGCATAACAGGTTCCTGTTATGCAGGAACCGAGACAAACCTGCGGCTCACTATTAATTCTTATCTTACCGGTCCCTCAATATTGTCTTGTATGCGAAAACTCCTGATCTCCCTGGCCGTATTATCCATCTTCGGCACAGGCTGGTCCCGGGAGGGGCCGGATAGCACAAAACACAAATTACATGCGGAAGCAAAAGTAAGCCTCAACAGCAATGGCATTGCCTATGTTCCTGCCTTTTCTCTGGATAAACCGGCCATCATCGGTTCTTTATCGCTCATGAAGAACCGTTTTAGTTATGACCCGGCACTCTACTATGGCCTGGATCTGAGGCCTTGGATCATCGACAACTGGTTTCATTATAAGATCATTGACAGGCCCTCCTTTGAGTGGAAGGCCGGGGCAGTCATCAGTGCATTCTTCTCGGAGTTGGAAACAACGGAGGGAGTCATTCACCAGACACAGAAATACCTGGCAGCGGAAATGACTGCCAAATATCGTTTGAGCCCCTTCACCGCATTGTCATTTACCTACCTCATCGACCGGGGACAGGATCCGGGAACACTGAAGGGCCACTTCTTCAACCTTCAGGCAGACAGATCCCATATCCCCATGGGTAAAAAAGGCTTGCTTTCTGCCAGCCTGCAGGTCTTTTATCTGGAATATACCGGCAGCAATGACGGATTATTTACGGCTGCCAATGTATCAGCCACCCTGAGAAATGTTCCCTTTGCCCTCTTTTTTCAGGCCATTCAGGCCCTGGACAGCAACATCACTCCTTTCCCGGGGTTTAAATGGAACCTGGGTCTTTCCTACACCCTTTAGGCTTGTTATTATTTGTCAGGCTGGGTGTGTTCTGACATACCCCTTCTACTCAAACATGGCTGGGATCTCTTCTCCTGGTAAAATGATCTCGTTGGTTACGGCCACCACTTTCCAGGTGTTGTCTTTCAGGGTGAGAAGCCAGAAGTCGATGCCTTTTTGCGGCGGTCTTTCCGCTTTGGGAAAACTTGAAGCATAGACCACTGCGACAAAGGCCAGTTCTTTATGTACCTCGGCTTTTACCTGAAGGACCTCTTCCCTGAATCCATATTGCATGGCAGCGGGTGTCTTATAAAAGTCCTTAAAATCCTGGATGAATTCTTCCAGGGTGAACTGGCTGTTGCCCTCCCGGGAAGTTTTCAGAACAATCACAGCTTCATCCACGAAAAAGGATCTGACCTTGTTCCAGTCAACCTGTTCAGCGTTTTCTCCTGATACCTCGCTGTAGATTTGTGTGATCATGGCCACCGCTTCTTCTTCCGTTGAAGATAGATGCTGGCCGGAAGCAAGCATGGGAAAGAGCACGCCGCATAGAACCGAACTCAGAAATATTGCTTTCATTGTCATTGGTCTGGTTGTTTGATAGGCATTACTAATTTAGGAAAAAGAAGAGAATTTCGTGCCCTTCAGAAGCTGCAGTGAGAGTCACATGCCTGTTTGATAATACAATTATGGTGTATTAACTTTCGGCCAAATTCAACAAAACCACAAAACATGAGAAAATACTTCTGGCCCCTGTTTGTCCTGACAGCACTGATCGTAACTTCCTGTCAACCGAAAGCAAATGTTGAAAAAGAGAAAGAAGCCATTCTGGAGGTGATCCTGGAGGAAGCGGATGCAGTTATGAACTGGGATAAGGATCGTGTGTATGCCACCCACATCCGGGACAGCGACGAGAAGCGTCTGGAACTGGGCGTTTATGGCTACAGGATCTATGACGGATGGGAAGAAATAGAATCCTTGCTTGGGGATTATTTTGATGGAGAGCCCTCCGGGGATTTCAAGATCTCCAAAGAGAATGTGCAGATAAAAGTAGCAGGGACCGGTGCCTGGCTGATCTGTGACAATATCATAAGCTGGGGTTCCGGGGAGTCCCGGGATGGGTATTCCAACATACAAATTGCCTTTCTGGAAAAGGTGAAAGGAGCATGGAAGATCTCTTTCACGGCCTATTACAACAAGCCCGTGGAAGTGCCCGGCATTGATGAATCCTTTAGTGGATCCGGGGGCTTGTAAGACCTTCCTGTGGATTTAGTCCGGCAGGCCTTTATTCGTCCCATATATCAGGGATGGCATGGTGTCCCCTGGCCTTCACCGGAGCCCGGTCCGCCGGCGACAGTATGCCCGAGTGAATTTCATATAGCCTGAGGGCTGTTTCCGATACAGCATTCACCAGCAGGGGATAGGGCAGGTCCGTTACATCCACCAGTCCGCAGTTGTAATTCTCTCCGTCATTCCGTCTGCCTGTGAGATCCTGGTCGCACCACTGGAACCAGGAAGTCCCGATCAGTGCCGGATGCGCATATCCCTGTTCCGTGTAATAGCGATAGGCCACTGCTCTGTCTTCCTGGGAATTGACCTGCCAGAGGGCCTGGGCCATGCCGCGGTCCACCGTGCCAAAATGGTATTCCCCGATAAACAGGGGCTTGCCTGTTACCTCGGCGAATCTGTCCAGCATTTCCTTCCTTGGATACAGATCGTAACAATTGAAGCTGAACACATCAAACACATCCTTGCACAATTCCAGTATTTCATTTTCTGCCTGTTGCCCGAATCGTATTCCCAGGGTCAGGTGATTGGGATCGTGCTTTTCCAGTGCGCCGTCCACGGTTTCGATAAAGATGCGGAAGGTCTTGTGGATGAACTGGATCCTGCTTTCAGGGGTGTCGTTTATCCGGAGATGCTGCTGAAGAGCCTTTTTTATGGGCCGGTCCTTCCCATCAAGGATCAGGTCACAGAGTCGAAGTTCGCGGTCCAGGAAGGAGGGTTCATTGAAGGTGAAATATCCTAGCAGCCATGGGTTATCCCGGTAGGGCTCTACGGTGGTTCGGACCGCCTCGTCTATGTTTTCCTGGAAATCGGGATCATATACGTCGGCCAAACCCATCAGTTCCCCTTCGATCCCGATGTTTCTCAACTGGAGGGTAAACGCTTTCTGATTGCGGTCGTACACCCTGCTGTTTGACCAGTTGGCAATGGTATTCAGGCCCCACCGGTCCATTCGGGTGATGATGTTATCGATGGCTTTTTCCTGGTAACCTTCCCCATATCGCCGGGCGAGGTTCCACCTGCCGAAAGACGGAGTGCGGGCCCACCTTTCCGTTTCAGCCTGGTCCGGATCTTCCGGGGGAAGTTCCTTGTACATGTTTTGGCGGTGCTCTAGCCTGTAGATGCCCCCGCCCCCGCCCGGGCTAACACAATTCACCCCGTGCGAAAGGAAAAGATAACCTTCAGGGTCCACAAACCACCACCGCCCATCCACCCTGGCTGTCCTGAAGAAACCGGTACCTTCATCCAGTCTGGCCTCCAGGTACCCTCCGAATTTTGAGTAGTTGTATTTTGCCTTGTCCACTTCCTCATTGTCTTCTGCCGACCACTGCTCCCGGAGCTCTTCCAGGGTATGATTTTTGCCTTCCCATTCCCCCAGGTTGTACTGCCCGAATTCATTCACCACAGGTACCTCCCCCAGGTACTGGTCACCCGGATCCGCTTTTGCCAGGCTGACGGACTGCAGTTTCAACACGGGATTGCCTATGGGAGCCAGCATCCTGATGCCCATGGAGTCGATGCCCCGCATGGGACTTCTTTTTCCGGTCAGGTTGATCCATCCCGTATACCTGGGCTGATTAAAGGTGGCTGCAAGATCGCTGCGGGCAGCCGGCGGCTCGCGGTAGAAGCTCAGGGGAATGGCCAGCTTGTTCCATCCATTGGGTGTGTAGCTCATGATCCGCAGTTCGTTGTAACCCGACTCCGTATTGAATCCGACCTGAAAACGCTGGGGGGTGGTAATCATAAATTCCAGCACAACAAATTCATAATCGCCCCAATCCGATGGCAACCCGGGACTTATCTCCTCCAGGGAGAATTTCATTCCCGATACTTCCTGTTGGCTATCGAAATAGATCGTCAGTGGCTTCTTGTCGCATGAAATAAAGTTGAGCAGCAGGAGGAAAACCAGTCCCCTGAACATCATTTGTTTACTAAGTCGCATAGGATTGGATTTTTGCGGGCTATGGGGTGGCCGGTGTTCCTCTTTCTTCGCAGGTCTGACCGGCATGGAAGGTCCAGCTGACTCCATTCACCTCCAGTTCGTTCCACTCATCGCACTCTTCTTCGGTCCAGCCATCCTTGCAATAGGTGGAATTGTATTCAGCACTGTAACCGGTGCAAACCCCGGTGCGGGTCTTGGCACAGTTCGTACTCAGGCCTACCAGGCAGATGATACCCCCGACATATATGAATTGCTTGATCTTTCTCATGATAGGTTTTCGCTAATGATTATCATACAGGTTTCCTCAAATATAGCGGATAGAAGGTCTTTAGTCAATTTAAACTAGTCGTCGCAGGAAAATGCAGGGGGCTGTATAATCCACCCGAATCAGATAAAATGTATCTTGCAAAAAAAACTGTTATGAGGCTAAGCTTACTCATGGTCATGCTATTGGCCCCGGGATTTGTGTTTTCACAAAGTGATGTTTCGGAATACTTTCAGGGATTTGCCGAAGAGATCAGCGGAAAAAGTTATACCTATCATTCCCCCTTTCCGGACGTTAGCTCCTCCATGATCATGCGGGGAAGGGCCGACTTTGAGCCCATTCGCTGGCGAACGGAGGTGGTCCCCGGGTCTTACCCCGGAGAAACAGTGACCTTCATCTGGGTATACAGCATGGATACGGATCCCGAGCCGGTCCCTTTTATTCTGAGTGTAAACGGGACCGAGTGGTTCCGGTTTTCCAGTCCCCGCAAGAGCCAAATAGGAACCTGGAGCATCGAAGGAAAAGGGGGAGCCAAACTCAGCTTCAGGGTCACCATGCTCGACCGATTTGAGGATGAGATGGGCTTTGCCATCCTGAAGCTGCCCTCCAGTGCCATTGAACTCGGACAGGCCGCGGAGTTGGAAATTGCAGCAGAAGCGGTGGAAGATAACTCCTGGTTTATGACCTATAAGACCGGGATCGAAGAACATGCGAAGATCTATCAGAACCGGGTGGTCGTGAAGGACCAGGTTCAGTTGCTGCATTCTTTCAGCGTGGATTTGATTCACCTGGGCGACGATGCCCGCTGTAGCATACACATAGGCGATCATACCACCGAAACATGGCTGACAGCTGGGTACAATCCGGTGGAAATCTTTCTGCCCAAGGTGGATCAACCCACCGAATTCAATGCCATCATACGTGTGGAAGGACGCGACACCCGGGAAAAGACCTTTACCCTGTCGCCCGTGAAAGAATGGGAGATCTTCCTCGTTCAGCATACACATTCGGATATTGGCTATACCCGGCCGCAGACAGAAATCCTGGCTGAGCATTTGCGTTACATCGATCATGCCCTGGATTATTGCGATCAGACCGATCACTATCCTGAAGCTTCGCAGTTCAGGTGGACCTGTGAGACCTCCTGGTCGGTCAGGGAATACCTGAGGAGCCGTCCCGAGGAGCAGGTGAATCGCCTGCTCAAACGCATCAGGGAGGGCCGGATTGAAGCCACAGGCATGTTCCTGAATTTCTCGGAGATCATTGATGAACCAGCACTGGCAGCGCAGACCAGGACCCTGAGGATGCTAAAAAACAGTGGCATCGATGTAAGCACAGCCATGCAGAACGATGTGAACGGGATCGCCTGGAGCCTGGTGGACTATTTCCACCACACAGATGTCCGTTACCTCACCATGGGCATCCATGCCCACAGGGCGCGCAAACCTTTCGACAAACCCACCGCTTTCTGGTGGCAGTCCCCGGCAGGAAACCGTTTGCTGGCCTACCGCAGCGAGCACTACATGCACGGAAATACCCTGAGCCTGCTGGGGGGGCAGCAGGAAGTGTTCCGGGCCAATCTTTCCCGGTACCTGAGCGGACTGGAGGAGAAGGGTTATCCCTACGATAAGATCTCGCTGCAGTTCTCAGGATATATAACGGATAATTCACCGCCTTCGGTGGAGGTGTGTGACATCATCAAAGCCTGGAACGAGCAGTATGAATGGCCGAAGCTGCGAAGCGCACTGGCCAGGGACTTCATGGTGTTCCTGGATGAAACCCATGTGGGCGAGGATGGGTATCTGCATAATCCGGCAGCCTTTTCACCCCGGGATATCAATGCAAGCAGGTAGTGCCAAAAGATAAGACCATAAGGAGATCCCATGAGCAAGCCAGACGATCTACCGACCTTGACGCAGGATAATAAAGTGGAAG
>CBDTYO010000194.1:0-7703 GCA_965364615.1 uncultured Bacteroidia bacterium | reverse complement strand
AATGCCAACGTATATGAAGACTGGTTTCTCGACCATCCTTTTGTCATTGTCCCCATCCAGATGCTTGCTACGAAATTTTTGTTATCCATGAAGGAATATCCGCCAAGCCAGTCCCCAGGAGCATTTAATCTAAGTAAAATCGAGGAAATGCTCAAGAGTACAGCTGGAAGTTATTAATCTGGAAGAACAGAACGTTCCTAATCATCGTTCTTACTTACCTCCACATGTATTACAAATGTGGAGGTTTTTTACATTCAATGACTGCATATAGCTTGATTCACTGCTATCAATAACATATTTCGCAATTCTATTTGCCTTATTTCGCTTTTGGCATGGGTGTTGGTTTCCTGCACAGACAGTTCACAGAAAGAGGTGGTTGAATCCGATCCCCTGCCTTCCTGAAAGATGACCTGGAGACCTTGGCTACTTTTGGGGAACATGGCATCTTGGAGGTGGTCATGGCCACCCATGCCGGAATGACCTCAGAGGCAGAAGCAAAGGGATTGATGTGAAAAGCGACTGGAAAGTGGATTATCCATTCGAGCTTGAAAGACCCCCCCCAGCAATGAAACGGAGCTTAGTCGATCACCGGCCAGTGGATTTTATTGCGATGAAAATCAAACATCAGGTGAATCTGGCCGGCTGTATTGCGCGGGGTCGATAGCTCCGGGAGCTGATCCTCCCTGAAAAATCCCGCATCCAGGGTTTCCATGCCCGGCTTGATCTCCAGGTTCTCCGGTTTGCATTCCAGGAAGATTTTGTAGGCATAGTAGAGGTCCTCGGGGTGATCGTGTTTCTTCTTATCAAAAACGGCCAGCAAACGTCCGGCTTTCACCCGGATGCCGGCTTCTTCCAACGCTTCTTTTTCAGCCACTTCCGTTGGCGTAAAGCCCACATCGCACCAGCCACCTGGCAGGGACCAGCGCGAATCGATCCGCTCCTGCACCAACAGGATCTCATCCTGCTCATTGAAGATCACACACCTTACATCCACCTTGGGGGTGCGGTACCCGTTTCGTTCAGGAGTGGCCATTTCAATGGTCTGTTGGGAGAGGCCCGAGATCAGGGAGATCATCCTGAGGGAAATCTCTTCCAGGTTGGAATAGCGGTCCAGGTCGTAGTCGTTCTCGGAGTAATGGAGCCCGTTTTCGGCCAGTGCCTGTACCTGTTTGGCCAGCTGGAGCAATTCAATCTGCTTATTCATGTCGGTGATTTCGGTTCCTAAAATTAGCATAATTCTGACTATCTTCGCAGGATGGAAAAGGGAAAAGAGAAGGGGACCCTGAGGGGGAGGAAAAGGCTGCCCGAATGGATGCGCATGCGCATGCCGGGCGGGGACAGGTACATGCATGTGAAGGAGCAGGTAAACAAGCATGGGCTTCACACCATCTGCTCCAGCGGCAATTGTCCCAACATCGGTGAATGCTGGGGGGAAGGAACGGCCACTTTTATGATCCTGGGGGAACTATGTACCCGGGCCTGTAAGTTCTGTGCGGTGAAGACCGGGAAACCCCTGGCAGTGGACAAGCGGGAACCCGAAAGACTGGCGCGATCCATCCGTACCATGGGGATCAGGCATGCGGTCATCACTTCGGTGGACCGGGACGACCTGGCCGACAAGGGGGCAGGGTTCTGGGCAAATACCATTCGTGTGCTGAAAAAGGAGGTGCCCGGACTCAGCATGGAGACACTGATCCCCGATTTTGACGGGATCCCCGAACTGGTCCAGAAGGTCATTGATGCCGGTCCGGAGGTGATCTCACACAACCTGGAAACGGTGGAACGGCTTACCCCCGAAATTCGTTCAAGGGCCCGGTACAGGCGCAGTCTGAAGGTCATAGGGATGGTGGCACAATCGGAGATCACATCCAAGTCGGGCATCATGCTGGGACTGGGAGAACGGGAAGAGGAAGTGCTTCAATGCATGGACGATCTGCTGGAAGCCGGTTGCGAGGTGCTGACCCTGGGACAGTACCTGCAACCCAGCATGGAACACATGCCCGTGGAAGACTACATTCACCCTGATCAATTCGAATTCTACAGGGAAGAGGCCCTGGCCAGGGGATTCCAGGCTGTGGAGTCAAGCCCCCTGGTGCGCTCCTCCTACCATGCGGAAAAGCACGCATCTATTTCAAAAGCACACCATGGGCAATAAGGCAGTCGCTTCCATCGTATTTGAGGACCTGGGCCTGATGGACTACCAGGAAGCCTGGGACTACCAGGAGGAACGTTTCCATGGGCTGGTCGACTATAAACGCCAGCCCCTCGGAAAGGCCGAGCCCTTGCAATATCTGTTGTTCTGTGAGCATCCACATGTCTATACCCTGGGGAAGAGCGGAGATGAGCACAACCTGCTTATCCGGCAGGAGTTTCTGAAGAAGATCAAGGCTACCTTTTACAAGACCAACCGGGGAGGGGATATTACTTACCATGGACCCGGTCAATTGGTGGGTTATCCCATCCTGGATCTGGAAAAGCTGGGACTGGGATTGAAGCAGTATATCCAGCTTCTGGAGGACTCGATCATTGAATTGCTTGCCGGGCACGGGATCGAAGCCACTCACATGGAAGGGGCTACCGGGGTCTGGCTGGATGCAGCCCACCCTGTAAAGGCCCGGAAGATTTGTGCCATAGGGGTCCGTTCCGGACGGCATGTCACCATGCATGGATTTGCCCTCAACGTGAATACCAACCTGGACTATTTTACCTACATCAATCCCTGTGGTTTTGATACCAAGGGAGTGACCTCCATGGCCAAGGAGCTGGGACAATCCCTGGACTTCCTATCCATCAAGGAACAACTCCGGGAAATCCTGATGCAAAAATTCCATTCAGCATAAGCGTGTTGCTTCCGGCTAATCGCCTTCCAGTTTGCCCAGCAGGATCAAAGCCTCCTTTCTGCTGGTTCCGCACACTTCCGGATCGGCCTTGAAATCAGCACATACTTTGGGTCTTTCCGGCTTGCCGTAGAGCAGGCAGGAATCATCTTCCGACAGATGAATGCAGCGGACTCCCGCGGGTTTTCCCCGGGACATGCCCGGGATGGGGGAGGATATGGAAGGGGCGATGCAGCATGCCCCGCAATGTTCGCGGCATTCCATAATAAAGGGAGTGAGTGATTCACTCCCAAGTTACAAAGATCTTTGTGATCCTTTACCCCTTGTTTCTGCGGGGATAGAAATCAGGAGAGTAATTCTTGAGTTTCTCCTTTCTGGCCTTCACCTTGGCATCGTTTTCATAGAAAAGGGATTCATCGTGCTGACTCATATCAAGTCCCACATCTTCATAGAGGCTGGGAACCCGCATGGGAACAATCTTATTGGTGATCCAGTATAAGAGCAGGGATCCGCCAAAGGCGAAAGCTGATACAAGTACCAGGGCAAGCAGGTGAAAAAGGAAGGTGGTGGTTTCTCCATGGATCAGCCCCACTTCTTCGGCAAAAATGCCGGTCAGGAACATGCCCACCATGCCACCGATTCCGTGGGCGGGAAATACATCCAGGGTATCGTCCACTCCCCGCCTGGAGAAGTAATAGATCATCAGGTTGCTGGCAATGGCAGCCGCTCCTCCGATAAATATACTGGCACCCACGGAGACAAAACCGGCAGCCGGAGTAATGGCCACCAGTCCCACCACGGCACCTACGCAGGCGCCCAGTGCCGAAGGTTTCCGTCCCTTCACGCCGTCGAAAAAGATATATACCAGCATGGCTGAAGCAGAAGCCGTGTTGGTATTCAGGAGGGCCTTGACTGCCACATCAGAGGATTCCAGGGCCGAACCGGCATTGAAACCGAACCAGCCAAACCAGAGCAGACCGGTTCCCAGCAACACAAAAGGAATGTTGGCCGGATAAGAAGGCCTGGCATAATCCCGGCGGGGACCAAAAAAGAAGGCTCCGGCCAGGGCCGCCATGCCAGCCGACATATGTACCACAGTGCCGCCGGCAAAATCCAGCACCCCCCAGTTGCGCAGGAAGCCGTTGGGATGCCAGGTCCAGTGGGCAAGGGGACAGTAAATGAAAATCATAAACAGCACCATGAATATCATCAGTGCGGTAAAGCGGACCCTTCCGGCAAAGGAACCGGTGAAGAGGGCAGGGGTGATGATGGCAAATTTCAGCTGAAAAAGCGCAAACAGGGCCAGGGGAATGGTGCCCGCAAAATTGGGATCAGGAGCGCCGCCCACTCCCCTGAACATAAAGAAGGTACCTGGATTTCCGAAGAAACCATAGCCTTCTGCGCCAACGCTTTCGCCAAAAGCCAGGCTGAATCCGAAGACCACCCAGAGGATGCTGATCAAACCCATGGCAATGAAACTTTGCAGGATGGTGGAGATCACATTTTTAGGTTTCACCATGCCGCCGTAAAAGAAACCCAGGCCGGGGGTCATCAGGAATACCAGGGCGGTGGAAGCAAGCATCCAGGCCGTATCGCCCGGGTCGATGCCCTCCGTATTTCCGGTATCGAAGCTAAAGGGGAAAAGGATGCCCAGCAGGGCGATAATTCCAAAGGCAATCAGGGCAAAGAGCCATTGTTTTTTCATCAGAAGGTGGTTTTGTTTGATTCTGCAAATATATAAATATTAACAGTCACCCCCTTCTAAATATGGGGTAAATAATGAAAAAATAAATAATATTTTGAACAGGTATATGAAATACTGGGGTAGTATTCTAAAAAAAGTATAATTTATCTGATCCCCATTAGATAATCATCCATTTTCTTGGCCACTTTTCGTCCTGAGGCGATGGCGGTGACTACCAGGCTCGCCCCGTTGGCAGCATCACCGGTGGCAAACAGCTTCTCCAGGTTGGTGGACATCTCGAGGTTTACCTGAATGTTTTTTCTGGAATTGAGTTCCACCCCCAGTTCTGTGAGCAAACCTTCGTGCACCGGATGCAAAAAGCCCATGGCCAGCAGAATCAGGTCCGCTTCAATCTTCTCCCTGGTTCCGGGCAGGACCTTCATCTCGTAACTCCCATTGGCCTTGCCCCAGGTCACCTGTTCCACTTCGGCATGGGTCACACGCTGCTGCATTCCCAGGAATCTCAGGGTAGAAAGGTTCCATCTCCGGATACATCCCTCTTCGTGAGAGGTGGACGTTTTCAGGGTCTTTGCGTAGTAGGGCCATGGATTGTCATCGGCCCGTTTGGCCGGAGGTTCAGGAAGAATTTCAATCTGGGTTACACTTTTTGCTCCCTGCCTGATGGCAGTACCCACACAATCGGAGCCCGTATCCCCGCCCCCGATGACCAGCACTTTGCGTCCCTCCGCTGTGATCCGCTGATCATAGGCCACATAGGCACCATCGTTCACCCGGTTTTGCTGGCCAAGGAATTCCATGGCAAAATGAATCCCGTCCAGTTCCCTTCCTTCCACTGCCAGATCCCGTGGTTGCATGGCACCAATGGCCAGGCAAACCGCGTCATATTTTTGCATGATCTCCTTGCCACTGATGTCCTTTCCCACCTCTATGCCGGTCATTATATTCAGACCTTCAGCCTCCATGAGACTCAGCCTTCGGTCTATGGTGCGCTTATTCAATTTGAAATCCGGGATTCCATACCTGAGCAACCCTCCTATTTTTTCATCCTTTTCTATCAATGTAACCGTGTGGCCTGCCTTGTTCAACTGGTCGGCCGCTGCCATTCCTGCAGGGCCACTGCCGATCACAGCCACTTTTTTCCCGGTTCTTTTCTTGGGGGGAGAGGCTTTGATATACCCTTCCGCAAAAGCCCTCTCCACAATGGCCACTTCATTTTCCCGGATGGTGACCGGTTCTTCATCAATGTTCAGTACACAGGAGTGCTCGCAGGGAGCCGGACAGATCCTGCCCGTAAATTCAGGAAAATTGTTGGTGGAGTGGAGCCTGTCACTGGCCCCTTTCCAGTCGCCCCGATACAACAGGTCGTTCCATTCTGGAATCAGGTTATCCACCGGACAACCCCAATGGCAGAAGGGAATGCCACAATCCATGCACCTGGATGCCTGCAACTGGCGATCTTCCGAATTAAGTACCTGCTCCACCTCGGAGTAGTCCCCGGTGCGCTCATGGACCGGCCGGTTCCCGGCCGGTTTCATGCCTATTTTTAAAAAGCCTTTTGGATCTCCCATCTTTCCGTCTTTTATACGTCTCCGATCATCTCCACATCTGTTTCCACTTTGGCCAGCTTTTGTTTGAGCTCTTCCAGGGCCATTTCCTGCAACACCTTCTTGTATTCATAGGGGACCACCTTGATAAAGCGGTCCATGTAATCATCCATGTGGGTCAGGATCTTTTCGGCCACTTTGCTGCCGGTGAATTCATAATGCCTGGCAATGAGGTCCGACAACTCTTTCTTGTCATTCAGGTCCTCCACCAGGGACAGTTCCACCATCCCCATGTTGCAGTAGTAATCGAAATCTCCCTCCTCGTCAAGGACATAGGCCACTCCGCCACTCATTCCTGCTGCAAAGTTCCGGCCTGTTTTACCCAGCACCACCACACGGCCTCCTGTCATGTATTCACAGCAGTGGTCCCCTACACCCTCCACCACGGCCGTGGCTCCGCTGTTCCTCACTGCGAACCTTTCCCCTGCCACACCGGAGACATATATTTCACCCATGGTCGCACCGTAGAGGACCGTGTTGCCAATGATGATGTTCTGATCCGATTCGAACGTGGAACCCTCAGGGGGAACCACCAGGATCCTTCCGCCGGCAAGCCCCTTGCCCAGGTAGTCGTTGGTATCTCCTTCCAGGTAAAACTCCACTCCGGGCACCAGAAAAGCACCAAAACTCTGTCCGGCCGATCCGGCAAACCTGACCTTGATGGTGCCGTCGGGAAGACCTTCCCTGCCATATTTTCTGGCGATGGCCCCTGATAGCATGGCCCCTGTGGTCCGGTCGGTATTCTTGATGGTCCTGTGGATGGTCACTTCCTCAAGGCTTTCAATGGCTGCTGCACTTTGCTGGATCAGCTCTCTATCCATAACATCCTCAATTTTATGACGTTGCTCCTCTGTCTTATGCAGGGGATTGCTGGAAGCAGCCGGGAGGAAAGCGGTCAGATCGCTCAGGTCCAGGTGTTTGGTCTTCCAGTGGCTGATGGATTCATTGCGTTCCAGCAGGTCCGATCTTCCCACAATTTCATCAAAGGAGCGGAATCCCAGTTCTGCCAGGTATTCACGAACCTCGGCCGCCACAAAGCGAAAGTAATTTTCCACAAAATCGGCCTTCCCCCGAAAACGCTTCCGCAATTCAGGATCCTGTGTGGCCACACCCACCGGACAGGTATTGAGGTGGCACTTTCTCATCATCACGCATCCCAGCACCACCAGGGCACTGGTAGCAAAGCCAAACTCCTCCGCTCCCAGCAGGGCTGCCATGATCACATCCCGACCGGTTTTCATCTGGCCATCTGCCTGCAGGACCACCCTCTTGCGAAGGTTATTCATGACCAGGGTCTGCTGGGTCTCTGCCAGTCCGATCTCAAGCGGTAATCCGGCATGTTTGATGGATGAGGTGGGACTGGCACCGGTACCACCCTCTGTTCCGCTGATGGTGATCAGGTCGGCCGAAGCCTTGGCCACCCCTGCAGCAATGGTCCCTACCCCGGTTTCCGACACCAGCTTCACCGATATTTTGGCTTCGGGGTTCACATTCTTCAAATCGAATATCAACTGGGCCAGGTCCTCAATGGAATAGATGTCGTGGTGGGGCGGCGGC